>JAOZRJ010000038.1:8729-9938 GCA_029931885.1 Candidatus Omnitrophota bacterium
TACTAATTTATTTTACTAACGTATTTTGAATAATAAATGCCACAAATACAATCGAAACCATAGACATCAATTTAATAAGAATATTAATGCTTGGTCCTGATGTATCCTTAAATGGATCACCTACAGTGTCACCGACAACCGTTGCCTTGTGACAAGCAGAACCCTTACCGCCTAAATTTCCTTCTTCAATATATTTTTTGGCATTATCCCAAGCACCACCTGAATTTGCCATCATAACAGCTAGAACAAATCCTGATGCAGTTGCTCCCATTAATAACCCTCCAAGGCTGTTTACACCAAGAAGAAGGCCAACTACAATAGGTGTCAAAATAGCAAGTATCGCCGGCAAAACCATTTCTTTTAACGCAGAACCTGTAACAATCTTTACACAGCTTGCATAATCCGGCTTACCAGTCCCTTCCATAATTCCAACAATTTCTTTAAACTGCCTACGAACCTCAACAACAATCTGACCGGCTGCACGACCAACCGCACTCATAGTTAAAGCCGAAAAAATATACGGCATTGTAACGCCTATAAAAAGACCTACTAAAACATTAGGATTCATCAAATTTAAATCAAAATTAAAATCAAGCATATTCGCCGCAGAAGCATCTAAGACAGCTCTTTCTTTAAAAGTAGCAATCAACGCTAAAGCGGTTAATGCGGCTGAACCAATAGCAAATCCTTTTCCTGTGGCTGCAGTTGTATTACCCAAAGAATCCAAGGCATCTGTTCTTTTTCGAACATCTTCTCCCAAGCCAGCCATCTCTGCATTACCACCTGCATTATCCGCTACAGGTCCATACGCATCCGTAGCCAAAGTAATACCCAGCGTGCTTAACATCCCGACGGCAGCAATACCAATTCCATAAAGACCTGCCAATTTGTAACTAACAATAATGGCAATTGCCACGATTACAACTGGAATAGCCGTAGAGATCATTCCGACAGACAATCCTTGAATAATAACCGTTGCCGGTCCTGTTTCCGCTGCCTGTGCAATTTTCTTAGTCGGACTAAAGTGAGAGGATGTAAAATATTCTGTAACGAGTCCGATTAAAATTCCTGCAACAAGACCTGCAACTATCGCACCTGCTACTCCTAAAAGTTCTTTTCCTAAAAAAATATAAATAAAAGGTACAGCTAAAATTAATACAAAGGCAGATGCAATATTAACACCCTTATGAAGCGCTTTAAGAAGCACCT
>JAOZRJ010000244.1 GCA_029931885.1 Candidatus Omnitrophota bacterium
GGAAAAGCGCTTGGCACATCGGATATCCCCGTAACAAAAGGAACTTCTGGAATCTTAATTATATCTGACGCAGAATCAAAGCGTAAAAATGTTCAAAATTGCATTCGGTGTGCAAAATGTGTCGAGCATTGTCCTTTAGGTCTTGAACCATTCCTCTTGATGGGATATATTGAAAAAGGTTTTTTTGACGAAGCTCAACAGGAACAAATTATGAATTGCTGTGAATGCGGAACATGTAGCTACACTTGTCCTGCTGGCCGACCGCTCTTAGACTATATTCGACTTGGAAAGGCTATTATTAATCAACGCAGAAGAGAGGCTAGTAAAAAATGAGTGATCATAAATTAACAGTTTCTTTATCACCTCATACGTATGGTCAGGATTCTGTTGGGCGAATTATGCTTGATGTTGTTATCGCGCTTCTTCCAGCGCTAGGTGTTTCTTTGTATATGTTTGGTTTTGGAGCTCTCAACGTTACATTGCTGGCGGTATGCTCGGCAGTCCTTTTTGAATGTTTAATTCAGAAATTTATTCTTAAGGTAAAGATAACCATCAATGACGGATCGGCGATTGTGACAGGATTGCTTTTAGCATTTAATTTACCGAGCAATTTACCATGGTGGATGGTTATTTTGGGAAGCTTTGTTGCAATCAGCATTGCCAAGATGTCTTTCGGTGGACTTGGGAATAATCCATTTAACCCCGCATTGGTCGGACGTGTCTTTTTATTTGTTTCATTTCCAGTTGCCATGACAAGCTGGCCAAAACCTATTATGACACGGTTAAGTTGTGTAGACGCTGTTACTGCAGCTACACCTCTTGCTATTGTAAAAGAAGGACTTAAAAATAATATTGCTGCATCTGAGATCATGACAAAGCTGCCAAGCTATGCAGATCTCTTTTTTGGGAAAGTGGGAGGATCAATTGGGGAAGTTTCAGCGCTTGCTCTATTAATCGGAGGATTATATTTATTATACCGTAAAGTAATCAGCTGGCATACTCCTGTTGCGATGATTGCAGGCGTTGCGCTATTTTCCGGTGCGCTTTGGATGATTAATCCAGAAAAATATGTATGCCCGTTATTTCAGATACTAACAGGCGGAGTATTTTTAGGTGCAATCTTTATGGCAACGGATATGGTAACATCACCTATGACGCCTAAGGGGATGATTATTTTTGGGTTAGCTATTGGATTTATTACGGTTGTAATCCGTGTGTTTGGGTCTTATCCTGAGGGTGTTTCGTTTGCCATTCTGATTATGAATGCATTTGTTCCTTTAATCGATAAATTTTGCAAACCTAAAAAATATGGATATATAAAGGTTAAGAATGGCTAAAAAAGAATCGACATTTGGTAATATGGTTTTGACGCTGCTTGTGATTACATTTATTTCATCAACAGCTATTGGACTTGTTTACGAGCAAACAAAAGGACCTATTGCTAAGGTTGACCTTGAGAAGCGCACCTTAGCTATTCAAGAAGTTGTTCCGGCATTTGACAACGATCCTTTATCTGAAAAATATAGTGCTGAAGTTGATGGGGGCGAATTAAACTTTTATCCTGCTAAGAAGAATGGAAAGCTTGAAGGAACAGCAATTGAAACATTTACGACTAAAGGGTTTTCAGGAAAGATAACGTTGATGGTTGGGCTCCTGCCAGATGGAACAATTAATAATATTGTTGTTGTCTCAGCAAATGAAACGCCAGGTCTCGGCGACAAAATTCGGAAGAATAAATCAAACTTTTCTGAACAATTTAATGGAGAAAATCCATCAAAATTTGTTTTAAAAGTAAAAAAAGACAGCGGAGACGTTGATGCTATTACTGCAGCCACAATAAGTTCGCGTGCGTTTTGTGATGCGGTTCAAAGAGCTTATAACACCTACGAGAAAGAAGCAAAGAAATGAATCAGTGGAAAAACTTTACAAAAGGCATTTTAAAAGAAAATCCGGTATTTATATTACTTTTAGGCCTGTGTCCAACCTTGGGCGTTACGACATCCGCGATCAATGGGCTTGGCATGGGCGTTGCAACTCTTTTTGTTTTAGTTATGTCGAATTTTGTTATTTCATTAATCAAAAACTTAATTCCGGATAAGGTTCGCATCCCGTCCTTTATTGTTGTAATTGCGTCGTTTGTTACCGTTGTTGATTTGGTGATGGCTGGATATCTTCCTGCTTTGCATGCACAACTCGGCATATTTATTCCATTGATTGTTGTTAACTGTATTATTCTTGGCCGAGCAGAAGCTTTTGCTTCAAAAAATACGCTTTTTAGTTCTATCATCGACGGCTTTAGCATGGGTACGGGCTTTACGATCGCTGTAACTCTTTTAGGCGCGATTCGAGAAGCGCTTGGCGCAGGATCTATTTTTGGATTTAAATTTATCACAAGTGATGGCATATTAATTTTTGCAATGGCGCCGGGTGCGTTTATTGTCTTGGGATATTTAATTGCGATTGTTAATCGTATGAATAAGGGAGCCAAATAATGGAATATATTTTAATTATTATTTCTGCTGTCCTTGTAAATAATATTGTACTAACGCAATTTCTTGGTATTTGTCCGTTTTTAGGTGTCTCGAGAAAGCTTTCAACAGCAATTGGCATGGGGGGAGCTGT
>JAOZRJ010000245.1 GCA_029931885.1 Candidatus Omnitrophota bacterium
AATTCAAATTTGGAGAGTAATAATAGCCAGAAACCCATAATTGCTTTTTAATCTCTTCATTTGGTTTAAGTTTTAATCCAGGGATCAAAATTTGACCTACTCCGGAGTAAACAAAATTTTTATTTATTTTCTCCTGTATCTCGTTTTTTAAAAGTGTTGTTCGATAATCATAAACAACCAGCTTACAATTGGTTTCTATCATTTTTTTCTCAAAACAGTTTGCATCAATAGCATGAATTGGAGAACCACATTCACTACCAACGAGGTCCATTCCGGGAAACAAAGGCTCAAAAAACACCTGCTGTTGTGAAAAACAAAGGACTTTATCATTACGGCCCAGATTATCCAGACAGAAAGAAATATTTTTCATTTGTATGCCAAAATATTTATCTTCAAAGAAAGCTTTTTCTGTTAAAAAATATAATGGCCAGCCTAACAGTAAAATAATAGAAAAATATATCAAATATTCTTTTTTAAGTATAGATTTGGTCCAAGTACTCTTTTCCATATCCTTTATTAGTATCGCTGCAAGTATACCTAAAACAGGAATGGTTGGTAAAAAGCTCTGGTAGAAAGGGCGTTTCATATAGAGATAGAACAGGAGGCCTGCGGATCCCCATAAAATAATTATATCCCTTAGTTTTGGCGTTTTTGATTGATTTACTAACCCAATGATTATGGTAATTATAGAACAAACGTACATTAAGCCATTGGTAAGGAAAAGATTCTTAATAATATCAAGTTTTGGATATACGAAGGGCTGCAATGGCTTATCTTTTAACATACTATCTGGCAGGAGGTCACCATACGTATTTGTTATGGTTATTTGGAATATTGATGAGAGTGTTTCATCGTATTTGGTCAATAATGTAAATAGAACAATAGCTAGCGGAATAAAAATTGTTATCACATACGTGCATAAAACTTTGAACAATAATTTGTATCTGCGTTCCTTCATAATATAAACACAAATACCAGAGATAATACCTATATTCCAAATAATGGCTTTTTGCGTTGATGCCAAAGCCATGCCGAGACATATACCCGATGTGACAATATATATTGTTTGATTTTTTTTTAAATACTTAATCGCCCAATATACACCGGCAACATTGAAAAACATGTTAAAGACATCGTGTCGTATTTCTATTCCCTTGTTTACAAGGGCCATTGATGACATGGTTAATGCGACAGCTAGTAAACCTGTTTTTAAGTCTTCTAGCATTTTTGTTATTTTGTATGTTAAAAAAAGAGTTAAAAAGGCAACAACAAGAATAACAAGTCTGGCGACCAGAAGTGAAACGGCTTTGAATCCTATCACTTTGAGGATCAGAGAAAAAATTATATTAACCAGAGGAAAATGACAACCAATCCTGTCGTGATACAATGCTTTCCCCTGTATTAGAGAAGCACTCGCATAAAGTACTTGAAACTCGTCAAAATCAAATGATCGATTTTGGGATATCTGAAAAATAAGCACAGTCTGAACAAGAATAATAAAAATAAGGCTTCTTGGTATAAGTTTATTGTCAAGTTGCATTTTTTTATTCGGCCTCCTTAATTGATCACTTTACACTTTGTCCCTCTATGAAATAGGCTATCAAGATTAATAAGGCTTACCGAAACAAAAAGACCCTAAGTGACGAAATAGAAAAAATTAAAGCTAGTTTCTGGCTATTATTAAGAATGTATTTCAGTCGCTACTTTTTTCGGTTTGCATGGTTGCTTTTCTTAGAGCCTGTTTGAAAAGTCTTAAATCGGCCGCAAAAGAGTAAGAACGGTTCTGATTTCCGCAAATTTTATTGCAACTGGGCGGCTATTTCAATTTTGCTTTTACCGTGCATCCGTCCAGAATAGGAAATACCGGTTTGTATGTTTATCAAAGTGATGCAAAATTTGGTTTCTGAACATGTTGATGACGAATACTTAAAACCATCAAATATCCCTTTCTTTTATATCGAAGATAAAAATCGAATGCCCAACTTGAGCAACAGGTTTTAAATTTTTATATCCTATAAAATAATTGCTATCACAATAGTGCAATGCAGGTGATTTTTTTTCTAATAGATAATAGTGACGTCCCGCCAAAAAGTTAGCGCTTATCGCGTGAATGCCGTGGACGACTTCTTTCTTCGTTAAGTCATAATCAATGCCGTATAATCCGGGATGAACTCTTCCAAAATAACCAAGATTGATTTTTTCAATTTTATTTTCCTGCATATATTTTTTTAATGCAGGCAAATCCTGTCCCCAATCAAGATTAGAGTCAATTAGCCAGCGATGACCTTTCTGCGGCCCACCGGCAAAAACGTTGAAGTAGGCCAGATAATTCGGGAATATGGAAATGCAAGACACTGAATAGCTTAATAGTAAAACGCCCAGACTTATTTGTATGGCTTTATATTTCAATATTGAGGTGCATCCAATGTGTCCGGCAGCCAGAAATAAGAGCGGAAATAGTGGCAATAAAAATCTTAATCCTATCTGTATATGAGTCAGTAAAGAAAAGTAAAGCAAAAAGGCCGCAATAGGCACCCATACACAAAGGGCCGTTTCTAAATCAGGCTTGATTTCATCTTTTTTAATCCATGCAAAAAAAGTC
>JAOZRJ010000246.1 GCA_029931885.1 Candidatus Omnitrophota bacterium
AAAACTATACATATCAGCTCCTGAAAAAATGCCAACATCATTTAAAACGTTAGAGCAAGATGTGAAGGATCAGCTGGAAGAATTGAAGGTTATGTCTAAAGGGAACTTAAAATTTAAAACATTTCATATGGAAGTGGCTCAAGAAAAGGAAAATGAAAAGGAAAAACAATCTTTGGAAGATCGTTTGCAACAAAAAGGTATTCAACCCTTTCAGGTTCAAAGTATAGAAGAAGATGAATTGGGTATCAAATTAGTATATTCAGCGATATCAATATCCTATAAAGAAAAAGAGGAAGAAATTATTCCAAGGATTATTCCGCAAAATTTACATAATCTAGAATATGAGCTGATGTCAAAAATATATCGAATGACATTGAATAAGAAACCAACGGTTGCTTTAGTTGCCCCTTATTCAGAGAAAGCTGCTGATCCTCAGATGATGGCCTTATTAAGACAGTTAGGTCAGCGTATGCCAAATCAATATAGAGACGATAAATATAGAATTTTAGATGCCCTTTTGCAATATGAAGAATACGATTTAAGACGTGTTAATTTAACAAAAGAAAGTCCACTGCCTGCGGACGCTGACACATTGATTGTAGTTGGGCTTGAAGATTTAAATGAGCGTCAGCGGTATGAAATTAATAATTTTCTTCATCAGGGAGGAAATGTTATTGTTTCAGCCCAGGGGTATGATTATGACTATAATCCTTCCAGGCGTGGTGTGGCAATTATGCCTCGAAAGAAGCAAGTAGGTGTTAATGCTTTACTAGATAATTATGGTTTAAAGATTAGCGATGAGCTCCTTATGGACGAAAAGCACGAGGTGATTTCTATTTCAGGAGGAAGGAGTTTTGGGCCATTTGCTCTATCAACGCCAGTTAAGGCTCCGATGCATATAATGGTAGACCAAGATAGTATGAATCAAGAGACATCAATTACCGGCAGATTATCGTCATTGTTTTATTTGTGGGGATCATCACTTGAAGTGGACAAGGAAGAAATATCAAAGAATAATTTAAAACAAACTGTTCTTTTTTCATCAAGCAAGGAAAGTTGGACAGTTGATCATAAGGGCGGTTCTTTAAGTCAGCAAGATATTGAACGCTATGGTGGATATGAAGGAAGCCAACCATTAGCTGTTTTACTTGAAGGGCAATTTCCTAATGCTTTTGATGGGAAACCTATGCCGGAATGGCCACAAGCTGAAGCTGAACAAAATGCTCAACTACCAGAAGAAAGTGAACCAACGCTTAATCCGAAGCCAGGAAAGCTTCTTGTTATTGGATGTTCAACAATGTTTGAAGAAGATTTTATCCGGAATGGCGGGGCACTAAATCTATTTATAAATTCTGTTGATGCACTTACATTAGGAAATGAGTTGATTAATATCCGTAGTCATCAGCCGATAAACAGAGCAATAAAGAAACTGGGTAAAATGGAAAAACTTTTGTTTAGATTCTTAACAATTGTGCTCATTCCAATTGTTGTTATTGCCTTTGGAAGTATGCGTGCAATCTTAAGAAAAAATGAAAAAGAGCAATACATAAAGATGCTAAAGAGTGTTTAACAAAGAACCGAATTATGTAAAGGAGTTAGTTTATGAAATCAAAAAATTTCATTATTTTCTTAATAGTATTAGCCGTTTTGGTAGGAGTTGTTTTTGTTAAGAAAGCAATTAAACCCAAAGTCCCAACAGCAGACCAATGGGCTAATATAGTTGAAGCGCCTATAACTGGGAAAGATAGTATTACTGATTGCCAGATTAGTCTAGGCGAAACAGAAGTTCATCTGGTTAAAAAAGATTCCCGTTGGATTGTAGATAACCACCGAGGTGCTTTTGCTGATGAACAAAAAGTTGATTCTTTGATTAGCAAAATAGATGTTTTAGAAGGCGAATTGAGGTCTGAAAACAAAACCCTTCTTTCTGATTATGGCATTAATGACAAGGAGGGAATTAATATAAAGCTGAAGAAGGGGAAAACAGAAGTCGCTCAGCTTATTCTAGGAACAAAAAAGGCAGGATGGAGTAAGAATTTTGTGCGACTGAAAGATTCAAATGCTGTTTATGTTGTTGAAGAGAATATGCTATCTGATTTAGGTTTTTGGGGAGAAGTAACCGAAGAGAATTTTAATATTGACCAGTGGATAGATAAACGCATCTTTCACTTTGATCAGGAGCAAGTTAAATCAGTCAAGCTTGAAAAAGATGCTCAAACATTTATCGAGGTAGTTCAAGAGGACGAAGATGAGAAGAAAGAGTGGGAAACGTCTAAGGATTATCTGATGAAACTCGATCAAAATAAAGTCATTAATTTTGTAAAGACGCTAACTAATTTTAAGGCAGGATCAATTGCTTCTGCGGAAGAAGAGGAGAAGTTTGAAGAAGCGGATTGGAAGATGTCCATAGGATTGGATAATGATTCAATGTTAACACTTGTGCGAGTGAAAAAAGACGGCGGCAATTATTACATAAAAACATCTGATAAAGATTATTTATTTAAGGTTGCGGAACATGCATTGGATAATATTGATAAAACAGACGGGGATTTCTTTGCGAATAATCCACTGGGAATAAAGGTCAACGAAATTG
>JAOZRJ010000039.1 GCA_029931885.1 Candidatus Omnitrophota bacterium
ACGATGTAATAACTTATTTTCTTCCAAATTACTTCAGACATATTTATTCCTCTATTGTTTCCGATTATTCAAAAACAAAATGATTTTCTAATTCTTCAACCCACCGTGCATCTTGCCGAATAACGATTTTTTCTCTTTTATCTCGAACAGTATAGTTTATAGCTGCAGCCAAAAGTTCTTTCGTGTAGACATGTAACGGATTCTTAAAAATTTCTTCGCTGGAAGCGACCTCCACAATCTTTCCATTAAACATAACCATAATCTTTGTACAAAGTTTTCGTATCGCTTTTAAATTATGTGATATAAAAAGATATGTTATATTAAAATCTTTTTGCAAATCATGGAGCAAATTTAAAATTTCCTCTTGAATAAGAACGTCTAGCGATGAAACCGCTTCATCTAAAATCAAAAGTTCTGGATTGGCAGCCAAGGCACGCGCAATAGCAATACGCTGGCGCTCTCCTCCGCTGAATTCATGAGGAAAACGCTTTAAGATATCTGTAGGCATTTTAACAGCCCTGAGAAGATCACAAGCCCTTTCTTCTTTTTTCTTTAACTCTTTTACTTCATCAAAAATCATCGCTTCTAAAATAATATCACACACAGTAAATCTTGGATCTAGGCTAGTAAAAGGATCTTGAAAGACCATTTGAATCTTTTTTCTAAGAAAAAGCATTTTACTCGTAGAAATATTTGTAACATCCTCTCCCTTTAGAATAATCTGTCCGCTGTCTGATGCAAGTAGTTTAATAGCTATTCTTGCAAGAGTTGTCTTTCCGCATCCAGACTCACCAACAAGACCGACATTTTCTTTTTCAGCAATATTCAAACTTGCTCCGTCTACAGCTTTAATACAAGCTCTCTTTTGACCTAAAAAACCTGACGTGGAGTGAAAATGCTTCTTTAGATCCTTTAACTCTAGCAACATTATATTTTAATAGCCTCCATCAATCGTTGTGTAAATTCTTTCTTTGGATTAGCAAATATTTCCTCTGTTGTGTTCGATTCAACAACCCGACCATCATGCAAAATAAAAACCCGATCTGCCAAATATTTAACAACCCCCAAATCATGCGTAATCAAAAACATCGACATTTTAAATTCATTTCTCAATTTTTTGAAAAGCTCTAAAATCCTTGCTTGTATTGTAACATCTAAATTACTTGTTGGCTCATCTGCAATTATTATTTTAGGAGATCCTGCAATCGCCTGTGCAATCATTACGCGCTGACGAAGCCCCCCACTAAGCTGATGAGGATACTTAATGGCAACATTTTTTGGGTCAGGAACTTCAACAGCATCTAAAAGCTCAAGTACTTTTTCTTTTATCTTCTTAGAACTTAAATCTGTGTGAAATTTTAAAACCTCTGCTATTTGTGATTCTACTCGAAAAACAGGATTTAACGCACTTAGCGGCTCCTGAAAAACCATCGAGATTTCTTTTCCTCTTATCTTTTGCATGCGTTTCTGACTAAGATCTAATAAATCCTCATTATTAAAAATAATATTACCACTCTTTATCGTCATAGCCATCGGTAAAAGTTGCAAAATAGAAAGCCCTAGAGTTGTTTTTCCGCTTCCGGATCCTCCAACCAAGGCAACCACCTCAAAATCTTTAATGTCAAAATCTATGCCTTTTATTAAAGGTTTGTCCCCCTTTTCACCTCTAATATCCACAATTAAATTTTTTATCTCCAAAAGTTTTTTCATCCTATAATTGCCCCTCAACATTAAGTGTCGGATCTAATGCATCTCTAAGCGCATCTCCAATAATATTAAAACAAATTACTGTTAAAAAAATAAAAAATCCTGGCAATAAAATCCACGGAGCAAATTTAATCTGAATAATTCCCATAGCCTCTGAAAGAAGGTTTCCCCAGCTAGCATAAGGATCTTGTATTCCGAGCCCAAGCAAACTAAGCGCTGATTCTCCCATAATATATCCAGGAATAGAAAGCATAATGGCAACTATAGAATAAGAAACTGTATGTGGCAAAATATGTCTGAATATAATCTTTAGATCCGATAGCCCAATAGCTCTAGCAGCTAAAACATAATCTCTTTCTTTTAAAGAAATGCTCATCCCTCGAATAACACGCGCAAGCGATGCCCAGCCTATAAAAGAAAAAATAACAATAATAAGAAGATAGACTTGCAATGAATTCAAATTCGGCGGAAATGCAGCCCTTAAAGCCAACATCAAATAAAATCCCGGGATCATCATAACCATTTCGCAGGCACGCATCACAATATTGTCAATAGTCCCTCCGTAATAACCGGAAATCCCTCCGATCAAAAGCCCAAAGAAGAAAGAAATCAAAACACCTATAATTCCAATCGATAAAGAAATCCGCGCCCCCCATAAAAGCCTAGAAAAAAGATCTCGCCCTCTGGAATCCGCTCCCCAAAGATGAAGGCGTCCAGGACTTTCTACACCAAAAAGATGATAGCGAGAAGGAATCAAGCCTAAAATTTTATAATCATCCCCTTTAACAAAGAATTTTACAGGAAAACTGTTTGTCTTATCTTCTAAGTATATCCTTTTGTGAAATTCGTTAAACGATAATGTTACTTTGTTAACATAAGGTCTTGTTATTTTTCCATCAGCCGTAAAAAGATGTATTTTCATCGGTGGACAATAAGAATAGTTGCGAGATTCATTATCATAAGAATATGGGGACAAAAATCCGGCAAATGCGGCAGAAAGATATAATAAAAATAAAACACCCGCACAAACCATGGCTAAACGATTCTTGCGAAACGTTGCCATAGACATTTGAAATTGACTGAGGCTTTTAACTTTATTAATCATATCTAATCCTCGGATCAACCCAAGCCAACATAATATCGGCTAACAAATTTCCTAAGAAAAGCAAAACCCCTCCCATGAGCATACTTGCCATAACAAGATATAAATCTTTTGCCCGAACAGCAGTAAGCATAACTGAGCCTATGCCCGGCCAACTACAAATGATCTCTATCAGTGCTGCCCCGCTTAAGAGCCCGGAAAGATGATATCCTAAAATTGTAATTAAAGGATTAATTGCGTTACGTAGTGCGTGCAGGTAAATAACACGTCCCTCCGGCAATCCTTTTGCGCGTGCAGCCAGAATATATTGCTTCCTTAAAACTTCTAAAAGATTACCTCGCATAATTCTTTGAAGCCCGGCAATAGAACCGATAGAAATAGCAATTGTCGGGATGATCAAATGCCGCGCTACATCAACAAATTTCCCAAAAAAGTTTAATTTATCATAATTAACACTTTGCATACCTCCTAATGGAAGCCCTCCGAATTTTGATATAAAATATAAAAGTAAAATTGCGAGAAAAAAACTTGGAACAGATAAGCTAATAAAAGAAAGAATAGATAAAAATTTATCAATAAACCGGTTACGGTTAACGGCCATCACAATCCCAAGCGGAATAGCAATCAACCACGTTGCCAATAAAGCACTTAAAGAAAGTATAAAAGTATTAAAAAGTCTCGTTGAAATAACTTTCGAAACCGGACAATTATAATAAAACGAATATCCTAAATCAAAATGCAAAAGATTTTTAAGCCAATGAAAATACTGCTCTATTAAGGGTTTATCAAGATAGTAAAGTTTTTCATAATGCGCGATTGTTTCTGTGGATATTTGAGGATCTAATTTTAAAGTGTCGAAGAAATTTCCCGGGGTTGCTTGAATAAGAACAAATGTTAACAAGGAGATTCCGAATAAAAGAGGAATTGAAATTAAAATTCGTTTAATAATATACTTTAGCATTTTATTTGTATTCGGGTTTAATATAAAGCTCTTCTAAATTATGAAAGACTCCACCATAAACACTAGGATTTAAATTTGCAAATTTATTGCGAACAGCTACGATATCTGCGCCTAAGACAGTATAAATAACCGGAAGTTCTTTTGAAACGATCATCTGCCATTCATCATACAAAAGCTTTCGCCTGTCTTCATCGAGTTCTTGAACAGCCGTGTTAAAAATTCTATTAATTCTTTTTTCCCATTTTGTTTGCGGAGAAGTTTGCTTCGGATTCCAAAAATGAAGTTGGCCATTCGACACCCAGACATTCTTCCCGAAATGAGGCTCAATACCACCAGTTAAACCAATCAACATCGCTTCCCAGTCATAGACACCAATTAACTTCGAAACCAAATTATTAAACTCTAGTGCCAAAAAATTAACTTTCATTCCTAATTGTGCTAAATCATGGCGAATAATCGACGCAATCTGAATTCTTTCACCCGAAGCAGAATTTGTAAAAAGATTAAACTCGACTCTGTTGCCATTTGCATCTTCAATAATGCCATCTTCATCACGATCGACAAAACCGGCATCTGATAATATCTTTTTTGCCTTTTGAAGATTATAGTCGTATTTTAAAACTTTCGAATTATAAAAAATTCCTGCACTTGGATTCACAGCAGAATGTTGAAGATATCCTAAATTATTCATAACGATTTCTATAATACGTTTTTTATCAATCGCATATGCCACAGCTTGTCGAAAAGCCAAATTTGTAAACCATGATAATTTTACCGGATCAACAAAAGGCTCTCCTGTTTTCGGATTCTTTCTTGTATTCTGATTAAATGTAATGAAATTACTTCCAAAAGCGGATCCCATGTTATAAACAGTAAAGTTCTTTTCCTTTTCAAGAGGCTTTAAAAACGGATAATCCGAACCTCTCATTGAGCACGAATCAATCTCCCCTTCTAAAAATTTCAATAATGAAACATCTTGATTCTGAACGATCAAATAAATAATATTTGAAATATACGGCAGGCGGTCTCCTTCTGATGATTTTCCCCAATAAAGTGGATTTGCTTTCAGGACAATCCTCTGGCCCGGCTGATACAAATCAAGAACATAAGGCCCTGTTCCAACTATTTCGTCAACAGGAGTATCGATACCCCAAGTAAAATTAAATGTTTTGTTATCCACCGACTCTTTCAATTTATGCTTTGGCATAATTCCAGAGCCCATGGATCTTAAGAAAGGAGCAAACCTCATCGGAAGCGTAAAACGCACAATATGGTCATCTATTTTTTCAACTTCAAAACGTTTTCCTTCGATTGTAAAAATATCACGGGAAGATGTTGGAATTTCTTCATTATAAATAAGGTCATTGAAAGTAAAAACAACATCATCGGCCAAAAAAGGAACACCATCCGACCAAACAACGTCTCGACGTAAATAAAATGTCCATATAAGCCCAGAGTCATCAACAATCCATTTTTCAGCCAAATTCGGCTTTACCTCAAGAGTGATGCCATCTGTCTTAGTCAAGCCTTCAAAAAGATGCCCTACAATAGAAGATGTTGAAGTTTCTTTTGCAATAATGGAATTAAAAGACCGCGGATCTGAGGTGGTTGTAAAAACTAATTGTCCGCCATACTTGTTTGATTTTTCTTTTTCAGCGAAAGCAGAAGAAGAAAACAATAAAAAAACTACTAAACACATTAGTAGTTTTTTTATTGTTTTTCTTTTCTCTAAAAAAAAATAAGAAATTTTATTATAGCTGTGTTTCACTAGGCTTTGCTGTGCTCTCTGTGCTTGTATTAATTTCTATTTTTTGAGTATTTTCAGAAGCTTTATCAAATAATTTATCCGGATCAAATGCCTCTTTTGTTGTTTTAGCATTCATCACAAGAGATTTATCTTTTTGAGCAGACAAAAACGCCAAGCTTAAAGATGTCACTAAAAAAATTGACGCAAAAATAGTAGTTGCTTTAATTAAAACACTATTAGTTTTTGCTCCAAACATTGATTCTGCAGCAGCGAATGAGGCATCAGTAAGACCACCTCCCCTTCCAGACTGCATTAACACAGTAACGACTAAAAGAATACAAGTAAGAGTGTGAATTATAACAAGAAACGTAAACATATGCTCTCCTTCTTTCTTAAGACAAACAACCTTCAATTATTCCAATAAACGAATCAGCTTTAAGGCCAGCACCACCCACTAAAGCGCCGTCAATATCTTTTTGGCCGATAAGCTCTTTAGCATTTTCTGGCTTAACGCTGCCTCCGTACTGAATGCGAATACTTTGAGCAACTTGTTCATTATGCATCGCCTTTAAAAGATCTCTAATAAACGCATGAACTTCCTGAGCTTGCTCTGGAGTTGCTGTTTTTCCTGTCCCAATCGCCCAAACCGGCTCGTAGGCAATAACCATTTTCTTCATTTCATCAGGCGTAAAACCTTTTAAAGAATTTTCTATATGATCTTTAATAACATCAAAAGCCTTCCCTGCTTCACGTTCTTCTAAATTCTCGCCAATACAAACAATCGGCGTAAGCCCGTGCGCTAATGCTGCTTTAATCTTATTATTAACTGTTTCATTAGTTTCGGAAAAATACTGCCTTCTCTCAGAATGGCCGATTATAACATACTGGCACCCGACATCTTTTAAAAAAGGCGCTGAAATCTCTCCGGTAAAAGCACCAGAATCTTGCCAATAAACATCTTGAGCTCCTAATCCAACATTTGAATCTTTAACAATCTTTCCGACTTCAGAAAGAACTGTAAAAACAGGGCAAACAACTATGTCAACATCTGTTATCTTGCTTGCCTTTTCTTTTATTCCGCTGACAAGTTCAATGGCCTCTGCGGTATTTTTATTCAGCTTCCAATTTCCAGCAATAATTATTTTTCTCATGACGGTACCCCGTATTTAGTATGTTGTATGTTGTATTAAGTTAACTTCTTTTTGAGAGCAAAAATCATTCTCGATAAATGCTCAATCTTAGAAGAGACGCTATTTAAATCTTCAAATTTAATATAATCTAACTTCTCAGCAATAATTAATTGAGTTTCCAGTTCAGCCAAAGACCCAAGTGCAATAAATAAAAATTGTCTATATTCTTTATTGTGATACCGCTTAAAACCTTCTGCAATATTCGAAGGAACTGATACGCTAGCTCGCCTTATTTGAGAAGTCAGCCCATAAATTTCTTCCTTAGGAAAAGCCTTTGTTAATTGATAAGAATCTTCTACTATTTCAATACCTTTTTGCCAAATCCTAAGATCCCGAAAACTTTTAATCTTCTCTTCCATCTTCACCATATACTATATACGATATACACTATACTTGCTTGTCTTCCAAAGCTGCGATTCCCGGCAATTCTTTTCCTTCTAAAAATTCTAACGAGGCTCCTCCACCCGTCGAAATATGCGTCATTTTGTCATCAACCCGAAATTTACTAACCGCGGCTGCTGAATCCCCACCGCCTACAATCGTCGTAACACCTTCTAATGTTGCAATATATTCTGCAATGTCCTTTGTCCCCTCTGCATACGCATCAATCTCAAAAACGCCCACAGGTCCATTCCAAACAATTGTTTTTGCCGTTGAAAGCACTTCTTTAAACTTCTTTCGTGTCTCAGGGCCAATGTCTAGACCTTCCCATCCGTCGGGAATATCCGTAACTATTTTTTTTGTTTCAGGCTTATCAAAGCCTTCGACAATAACATAATCTGTTGTGAGTACAATATTAACATTTGCTTCTTTTGCCTGTTCTAATAAAGATTTTGCTACATCAATCTTATCGGCTTCTAGCTTGGAATTTCCTATATTTTTCCCCTGGGCTTTTAAAAATGTATATGCCATTCCACCGCCAATTAAAATTGCATCAGCTTTCTTTAATAAATTTTCAACCAACGTAATCTTGTCAGAAACTTTAACTCCGCCTAAAATAACAACAAAAGGTTTTTCAGGATTTTCAACCGCCTCACCTAAATATTTAATCTCTTTTTCCAACAAAAACCCAGCAGCAGAAGGTAAATATTTTGTAATACCATCAACTGACGCATGAGCACGATGAGCAGTTCCAAAAGCATCATCTACATAAAGGTCTGCCAAAGATGCCAATTTCTTAGCAAATTCAGGATCATTTTTCTTTTCTTGCTTATAAAATCGTAAATTTTCTAAAAGAACAATCTTTTCTTCAGAATTATCAATCTTTGTCTTAACTTCATCACCAACGCAATCATCAAGTTTTAAAACTTTTTGCCCAAGAAGCTCTTCCAGTCTTTTGGCTACAGGTGTCAAACGAAAATCTTCTTCTGAGCCCTCTCCTTTTGGACGACCAAGATGACTCATTAAAATTACCTTAGAAGCACCTTTTTCAAGAACATATTGAATAGTTGGAAGCGAAGATTGGATGCGTCTATCATCTGTAATTTCGCAACTTTTATCTAATGGGACATTAAAATCAGCCCGAATAATAACTTTTTTGCCTTGAATATCTAAATCCTTAACAGTCATTTTATTCATCTTTATCTTCCTTTTTATAACTTTTTGAATTATCTAAACATATATGTATACGTACGGAAATGTCTATTATATATATTCTAATAATTTTGTCAACAAAGCAGTCAGCAAACAAAGACCTAGCCTAAATTACTATCTTTCTCCCTATTTCCTCGCTAAAAATCTTATATTTTCTTATTTTATTCTTGCCTAAAATATACTGAAAAGTAGTTTTTAAGACTCCTAGCCCATACTTAATGCTACGCATAAAACTTATAGAAGAACTTTCGCTATTATAAGAGCATGGCGAGCTGATTTCTCCTATTGCGTACCCAAAATAAAATGCCTGCACCAGCATTTGATTATCAAAAATAAAATCATCTGAATTTTCTAAAAGAGGAATTTTTAGCAAGGCCTCCTTTGAAAAAGCTCGAAACCCAGTATGATATTCAGAAAGCTTCTGCCCTGTTAAAATATTTTCAAAAGCTGTTAAAAGACGATTCGCAACATATTTATATATTGGCATTCCGCCCTTTAAGGCATATCCTCCTAAAATTCTTGAACCTAAAACAACATCAAACATCTCAGACGCAATCAAAGAAACCATAGGTCCAACAAGTTTTGGAGGATATTGATAATCGGGGTGAAGCATGACGACGATGTCTGCGCCTCTTTTTAAAGCTTCCTTATAGCACGTCTTTTGATTAGCCCCATACCCCAAATTTTCCGAATGCCTTACAACGGATATATTTAAATTATCAGCAATTTTAGCTGTATCATCACCGGAACAATCATCAACAAGAATAATTTCATCGACGATATCTTTAGGAATCTCATCATAAGTTTTTTGAAGAGTTTTTTCCGCGTTGTAGGCAGGTAAAACAACAACGACTTTTTTATTATCAATCATATATCTTAATTAGCTTTGGTCATCTAAGGCAATTTTTTGTACCACAACAATAGCCCCCATCACAACCCACATCAAATTACCCAGCTGAACAGAATAAAAATTAGTATCAAAGAAACTATGGACTAAAAATCCAAACAACCCAGATAAAAGCCCTGCAATCAGAAAAAACCAGAATTCATTTTTTATCTTTCGTAAATTTTGCAAAGAACTTTTAAACAGCACAAAAATTGACCAAAGAAAAGTACCTAGACCAAGCAACCCAATTTCTACAACCATCTGCAGATAACAATTGTGGGGATAGCCTCCAGTGCTTTCCGGATTTGCTTTTGCAATCTCAGAATAAGCATTTACTCCCCTCCCTACAAAAGGAGACTGTTTAAGAAGCCTTGAGGATTGCTGCCAATAAAGAATTCGGTCAGATCCATTAAGTTTTTCAAGAAATAAAAATATTTCTTTGGAAAAAGATTCTTTAGAAGAAAATTCTTTAGAAGAAAATTCTTTAGAAGAAAATTA
>JAOZRJ010000040.1:0-8585 GCA_029931885.1 Candidatus Omnitrophota bacterium
AACTGAATCGTTTTCTCAGTTGTACAATGGATTTGAAGAATTTAATTTCGTCACGTTCAACATCAAGATTATTCACGGTCACAGCGGAGAATGATGATTCCATCTCTCTACGTTGAACAGGCACGTTAAGCGCCTTGTAGACCTTACCGTAGAAGTGTTCTAAGTCAGCGATGTTAGATAAATCGGCATCTGATCCTGACAATGGCTCAATCTGTGTTCCCTTGCCTTCAGCTGATCGAGGTAACCAATAGTCTTCCAGAACACTTATGGCACGCTTACGGTTTTCTACTGATCCAGTATCGTAATTATAAACCATTTTGTTACGATGTTTCATCATCAGGTTCTGGATGTACTGTTCAGCTTTTGCTTTAGGTAGCCGGCCTGTGTCGATGTAGAATACCTTTTTCTCAGGCGCTCGGGTGATCCGATGGATGACTAAAGAATCTTCAATTAGTGACAATTGGTTAATAACTTTTAGTGCTTTATTAATGTGTGAAATTGAAAAGAGTCTGTCTTCACTGAGTATTCCTGATGTGATCTGGGTAATTTGTTCAGGCTTATATTTGATTTCGGCGGCTTGGGCGGCAGTCGTCAATGTAAATGATTGATGATCTTCCAATGTTCGAGTATCCATGAAATAGAAATATTCACCAGTTCGGATATCCTTGTACTTGTAGAAATTGTAAGGACTTAAGAGGATAATTTTCTTGATTCCTTGCGATAACTTAGAATTATCATAAACAACTTCAAGATTAAGAACGCCATCAACGTACCATTGTTTGAATAAATTCTGGCCGTTGAGATGAAAGTCCAACATGTTTACTATCTTCTCGAAAGACTTCTGAATCTTACCCTTCACAGGATCAGCAACATCAAGATCGTGTAGTTCTAATTCAAACGGGAGTGTGTCATCTTCTTCAAAAACCAATGCTTCATTGAGGATTTCTGTCAGCGCTTCATCTACTTCGGGGTTGTAAGTCGCATGACGCCATGTCTTGATCAGATTGTTGCGTTGCGTGATAATGTAATCAACGTGGCTACCCCATGAATAAGAATATGACAGATCGCCCGGTATTACATCAGGTTCTTGAATCAATTCCGTGGGCGTGGTGGTAGTCAATGTTGATCGACCCACTTCTATTTTTCTTTCTTCTTTGCTATAGAAGCTTTTCTTAAGATCTTCTGTCATCAAACCAAACGCTTCTGTTAATCTATTTGCCATATATTACCATCGTATTATTTTACGTCTTGCTTTCTTTGTAGTTCGTTTCATCCTTTGTGTAAATCCCGTAGGCTGCTTGTCACCTTCCACTATATTCGCCTTAAATCTCGGTTTCCTCAACATCTTAAGAGTTATTTCATCTTTCGGTATTGCTGTACTATTCTTCATGTGCGTGTGTAGATATCGTCGAATCCCCTTTAGCCCGGACTGTAAGAACCGGTCTTTCTTCAACATGCCATACGTGATTCTTACAACTTTACGTTTGTTGGCCATTTGACTACTAACGCCCATGATGTATTGAACTAACTGAAATCGAAACATTGGATTCAGCCAATGCAAATTCAAGCCCAACGTTGACTTAGGTCCTATGTATAACGGTACTATTAATGGATTTCGGTCATATTCTTCTAATCGATTTGCATGTTTAGCTGTGTAGGTGAAACTATACAAATTATCATATGAAAATCGTCGGCGTTTCTTTCTCCGTTTACGTTTGACTGGTTCTTCTATAGTTTCTTCGGTCATTTATTATCCAAATGTTTTATCTCTAAACAAAGGTTCGGTTTTTTCCGTGATAATGCCAAACTCGATATTCCGGCCTCCTGATTGCAATTCCCCAACGAACGCGTCGCAAGCATTCCATTTATTCATATTCTTAATATATTCTGCTAGACGTTTCGGGTTCTTTTTCTTCGGCGGACTGCATTGATATGAGGGTTTAATCTCGATAATAAATTCTTTGCCGTCTTTCATCTTGAACCAGAAATCAGGATAGTACGATTTCTTTCTTCCGTCTACTTCATATATGTAAGGAATCCGGATATCCTCACTCGTCCACTCTACAACATCAGGGTTCCCATCTAATCTGAACTTGGCAAACTTTCGTTCGAAGTTGCTTCGGATTGTAATAGGTCGTTTACCCACATATTTATCAGGATTGGCCAACAAAGGATAATAATCAGCACATTTATAATAATCATACTGCTTCTTCCGTTTACGTTTCATCGACATCTAAAATTTTATACCAATCATAATTGACCTCAACCGTTACCACCAGTGGCATATTTTCTACGAGATTTACAGTTTCTTGTATATCACTGTAGCTTGTTATCCAACTATTATAAAATCTGATCACTTTATGTGCATTGTTCTTATTATTGGTTAGATGTAACTCACTTTGGAAATTTGCCGGGTTCAGTGTATTGAGATCGGGATTGTGTAAGATTGTTAAGTAATCGTACAACTCCTGAAGTACTGTATAATTTTGATCTATAAGGACTTCGAGATTCAAAGGATTCCATGTCAATTTATCACCAGGAAATTTGGCTTGTAATGATACCCAAGGCATTTCCACTTCATTCAACATCAATCCAATGCCGCTGAACGATTGGACGTGAAATTCAAGTTGAGTCAATCCATCTCCAGGCGAACCCATTAAAAAATAGTAATTCGCTCCATGTGTTAAATTGATATTATCCATATTAATCTAAACCGCTATAATCAAACATATTCTCAACAGAAAACATTTCCGCCGGTGACAACTGAAGTGCTTCAATGTATGTAAATATCTCAAAGTTTAACTCGAACGTTTCTTCGATTAGATCTTCAAACTCTTTTTGAAATATAACTAACTCTTCACCTTCTACGGTAAAGTTGCCGGTTGTTTCGTCTTTTTTACCATACTTATCGAGTAATTTAGTTCTCACTGAATGAAATGCCAAACTGCGTTCATCCAATTCTTTGCTCAGTCGGTAAAATTGATAAGCCATTTTAGCGGGAAGTTCTGAACTTGAGTTAATTTTCTCAAGTGTCTTCATGAAGCTTTCGTTATTGAAAATCTTATTCGTAAATTTGATCATTCTCTCTCCCAATTAGTTATTTGATGCTATTATTTATATTATGGAATATTGTGAATTCCTTTGAGTTTTTCTAAAAGAAGTAATACATCGTTGATTCTTGCGTCGGAATCTTCTCCACGTGTCAAAATATCTTCTTTCGATTTTTTAATGTCAGACTTCATTGTTTTGATATCTGATTTAATAATGTCCGATTGACTGTTACGTAATGTCACGAATGAACTGAAATCAGAACTTAGATTCTGAAAGCCCATGAATCCACTGATGAGTAATGTAAGAAAGAACACTACATAGATGCCGCGTTCGACCCACTTACGCTCAAATCGTTTGACGATTATGTGTTCTACGGTATCTGCCGTCACATGATCGTCTTCTAACTTAGTGATACGGTTCTCATAGTTTTTGCTGTATTCATCTACACTGTGAGTCAAAGATTTAAATTCTAACAATGAGAATTTTTCTTTTTGATCTTGTATATCCTCACTGTGCTCTATTTCAGAGGCAACATATTGCTTCAGTTGTTCGAACGCGTTCTGCAATTGTTGAAACTTGGTATCTGTGTAATCCTTTTGATTTGTTTCTACAATTTTTTGAATTGATTCAATTGTTGTTTGTATTTGTAATAAAACGTTTTCCATTAACCCGTGACCTGCAATTGATTTAGTTTTTCTCGAAATGTGACTCGGCGCGTTTCCAGTTGTTTATAATAACCCATCCACGTCCGGACTGAATCTAACATGGACAGCTGCCAATTTTTATCATTTTTATGAATGAAAGATAAAGCGCCGGCCTCATACGATTTAAAAGAATCTGCCAACTTTGCGGAATCAGACAGAACTATAAATCGTGCTGACTTACATTTATTCTTAACTTCTTCGATCAATTGTGGACCCGTCATTGATCGGAAATGATATTCCATAACGATTAAATACGGTGGATCCGATTCATCACATAACGCAATCGCCTCTTTACAGGTATGGGCAGTCAAGACTTGTTGAAATCCCGAATCAACCAATAATCCCTTGACATGATTCAAAAAAGCTACGTCATTATCAACCAACAATATCAGAGTGTCGTATATACTATACATGATCGCACTATTTTTCACTGTTTAAAATTCATTAAACGCTGTTTTTTCAAAGCCTCATTCAATATTCCATCGTCAATACTACCCGATGACACTAATATTTCTCCAAGTTTTTTATTTTGATTACTCAATGCGGTTTTAAGTTGTTCAAATGTAATTGCGTTATCTTTAAGTAAAATTTCACCCAATCGCCATTTTCGTTTTATAGTCCTAAGATCTGATAAACATTCTTTCGTCTTTTTAAGTTCAGTTACATCTGTAAACAATATCAATCGTTTATCTCCGCCATTAAAGGGCGCGCCTGATACTATTAAATCTAATTTAGAACCATCTTTTCGAATAGCCGTGACTGTATATTTTGTCGTTGCCCCTGCTTGCGCAATTTCTCGTTGTGTTTCTATTTCTTCAAGTGACTGTAAATCAAACAACTCAGTATACGGCATTTTCATCAATTCAGCTGCGTCATATCCAGACATCTTAATTAATTGTGGATTGACCATGTAATATGTCGATAAATCTACACTAACAACTGCAAGTCCGTCAGACATACGATTGATCATGCTTCTAAACTTAGCCTCTGAATGCTCAAGGGCTTCAATCATTGTATGTCTTTCTGTAACATCGGCCGACTGAACGATAAGAACGTCCGATTCACCCTCTTGTTTAACAGTAGCACCATAAGAAGCAATGTATTTAATGCCTGATGATAATGATACTCTCATAAATATCCGTTCACTCCAATCAGATGTTGCGCTCTGGAATGAACCTTCTAACAATTCAATTGGTTGTTTATTATACATCTCTTCTTGGGTGGCACCTATGACTGTATCTACTGTCGATTCCCATATTTCATAAGAACGAGCATTGGCATATATACATATATCATTTTGAAATACAACTATACCAACCTGGCCAACTTCCAATAGAGCCTTCATTCGATTTGAAATATTCGTGATTCGACGTTCTGCATTTTTTTGTTCTGAAATATCTTTAATGGAATGAATGATTCCTATAAATTCATTATCATCATAGATAGGTGCGGTAGTTATAATGACATATTTGCCATTGATATAATCTTCTCGGGTATGAACGCCTTCGTCAGCAACCGTTCGAATCAGTGGACATTCGGCGCAAGGTGTGACAAGGCCGAATAACTCTCTATAACAAGGTTCTATTATCTGACCGTCAGATTTGCCAATAAAATCTCGTAAAGCTTTATTTGTCTTAATAATTTTGAAATCCTTAGTGTGTAAGGATATCAGATCAGGCAACGCATCAAACGCTGTTTCCCAATAATTAGTCATTGATATAAAACTTTTACGGTTTGAAAATAAAAAGGCCGTTTTCGTCTAAACGTTGAGAAATACGACAATCTACATGAACCCAATTAACATCGTCTTCGAGTCCGGTTAGATACTTTAGAAAACCTTCTTTCTTCCATTCTATGATTTTAGTTCGACATTCTTCCGCATTATGACCTTTCACATCGAAATCAAAGGCATTCCCTAACAGGTGTTGCGAATACGAAACTCGGCCTGGATAAAATGACGCTGGTCGGAAACCTCTATATTGCCACTTTCCGCCCCACTTCCAGTTATTTATTGTGATCGGGTACGCAAATAAATCACGCAACTCAATTATCGTTCTTAGTGCATTTTCAGAAAATAACTCTATTGAATTATCACCTCTAGATTGATAAACCTCTTCGGATACAATCTCATACAAAGCAAAATACGTCTGATCTTCCCACAACTTTATAATGGGTTTATCGTATCGTTGCTTTATACTGGCTATTTCATCAATATTCATCTTATGTCTGTAACGCTTCAAGCTGAATAATTACCGCGGTTATTTGCTTGTCATAGAAAGGTTTACCATCGGCCCCGGTAGGCTGTGGGCCGGAGAGACGATCTCTAGCAGCCGTAAGGTCTACCAAGTTTCTATTTAAACCGTCGATCATTTGATTAAGGCCTGCCAATTTCAAGTCGATTAGTCTCGCTTCTTCTGAAGTCGATGCATTTAATAAATCTGTTACCAATTGTGATTTCGTGATGGTCATGTTGTTCTCCTATAGGTTATCATCTAATGTATATATTTATATTACTTCGGGTTTTCATCCACAGCATTGACGAAATGTTTCGCAATTTCATAACCTGGCGGCATCCAATTCCTTAATGCTTCAAATTTTGCGACCATTGCTTTCAAGACTTCGGTTGTTTCGTTCATTGTCTTTAGATCAAGTAAAAAACGGCCGACAGTATCGCACGAGACAGAGAAATTATGATCCTTTAACACATTGTCATTCCAATTTTTAATCAAGTGAACCCAGCCACCGGCAAATATTCTAAAATAAGGATCAGTAAAATCATACAAGAGTTTTGTTTGTACAAAATTCAACGTATTAGATATAGCTTTGATATGATCTTCATTGCCTTTAATGGCAGACTCCTGGTTTTTCTGCAACAGTATGATGTCAGCTTTTATAATTTCAAACACCTCATGAAACAGTTTTCTATTGAAAGATTCAAACATGGCGGCCGTTCTAACTTTGCCACTCAACATTTCACTGATTAGGCCGTAACATTCTTCTTGTTTCATTCTATTCTCCTTGTAAAATTTTATAAATTAATTTAAAAGCATTTGCCTTTGGCCAATCCATTCGATTGATCACTAAATCTAAAATGCCGATACTATCGAAGAATTCGATTTCGGCTCTTACCTTAGCGAATTGCAACATACAGACTGATGGAATTGGTGTGAAAGGATCGCCCATCGATTCAAATTGTGAGCCTGGACATCCATGCGTACAGACTTCGTTAATGGCACAAGTTTCACAATACGGCCAAGTCTTGACCGACGTCATTCCCATAGTCAAATAATATTCTAGATTGTACAAATCAATATCTGTGATAGTGTTGTCGTCCGTCACGAATCGAAAACCTGAAGTATAGTCATATGATTGTCGATGACACGGCGACACCATTAGATCACCCATCCGTATGGGCAATGATGTCTGCATACCACATCCGATGCCGCGGCCTACAGTGCTAAGATTATTAATTAAATTCATGCCCAACGGAGGCCCGCTGCCGTTCGTAAATATCACGTCATTCATAAATCGATCGAGATCTTGTCCGCATTTATTGAAAATGAAATTCAACACGAACTTAAAGAAATATGAATAGTGTCTGATAGATTCGGGCGTCCAGCCATCATTTCGCACTTCCAACAGATATATTTGATGCCATGGGATATCATACTCTTCCATTTTTCGTTGAAACCAAGTGAAATTTTCAGGCCATTGCTCGATGTTATCATAGTGTATCATTGGATGAAAGCCCACATGAAATTCTTTGGCAAATGCGAACACCTTATTATATTTTTCATCGTTATAAAATGCGGCTTGATCATTTTTATGCGCGGCGGATGGACGATTAATTGGGTCCATGTACTTGCCATCTATAGATGAACTAAATACCATATGTGAACCTATATCAGCCACTCGTTGATATACGTCCCTGATCTTTTTCTCAATTTCAGGGCGCATTACCCAAGAGAAATTCGTAGGTATTATTACGTCAGGTCGATCTAAACCTTCTGGATATGTGTCTATAAAATCTATCACCATGTCCATAATCTTAAATGTCACCGGCTTCAAAAACACCTCGCCGCCAAATAATTCAATGGTTTTAGGATATAACTTTTCTTCTTTCAGATAATTAAATAACTTGCGAGTATTATCCACCAAATTTTCTTTCTTAGATATTGAGGCCGGATTCAATTGAGGCCCAAATGAATTTTGATGATAATAACAATATGTACAATTCAAGTTGCAACTATTAGATGTCATTAACTCCAGCGAACTATATAACATATTCTTTCGGCTTTCATTATCGGTATCACGCCATGATGCAAAAAATGTTATATCCAAATAGTGCCACATCAAATCCTTTCGTTCCTGAGAGTCGCGCATGATTTCTTTTCTGTTCTTAAATTCTGCCAACATCTCCGGCGATAAATCTTTTTCACTCATTATATTTCAATCCCGTTTTGTAATGTTTAAAAAATTCTTCGACCAAGCCATTCCCAAACAATTTATAATAACCTGATTGTAACACATGTATCGATGCATTTGTTGTCAATTGAGCCGTCAAGCAACTGTGTCGTTGATACGAAAACAATGCCAGAGTTTTAGCCATTTGGTCATCCTTATATACTTCAGATATTTGACCGGCGGATGCCATTAACTTAACAAATGCTATTCCCGATGATAATCTAAGTTTCTGAAAATCATGATAACCCCGTAAACGATATGTATACTTCATCAAATCATAATCTGTCAAATCATCAAATAACAATGAATAATTTTGATTGGCCAGTTCCAGTGTGCCGAGTCGAAGATACTTCATTTGATTTTCAC
>JAOZRJ010000040.1:8595-9661 GCA_029931885.1 Candidatus Omnitrophota bacterium
ATCGATTAGAACTATTGTATATTGAAGTTTCGAAATCTTCTAATCTATTATAAAACAAATCATGACAAGGTGTCAGTGAATCGCCAAGACCGTGCATTGAATCGCCTGCTGAACAAGTCGCCAGCCGCGGACGAATATAGAAATCTAAGAAATTATCAAGTGTATGGACAAAGAAATTATAATATGTGCCCAGTGTTGGTCTGATTACTTCATATTCCGGTTCTTCTGCCAACAAAGCAAATTGCGATTTATACATGGCTGCCATATTGATCCCGTCCTGTTGTGTATAATTCGTCAAACAAACAACAGTCGGGTCAACCTTATAATCAAACTCTACGGCGTTATTAACATTTCTTTCTTTTACGCCCACACACAATTCATCAAAGAATTTATAATACTTGTACATTTCACCAGGTTCAGACAATTTCACATACTGATCATTGGTAATAGTAGGCTTGAAATGCGATTTTACCTTATGTCTTAAATTTGGTATAGCGTTGAGTCCCTCAATGAAATGGAGGACATTTTTAAGTATTTTCTTGGTTGATCCAGTTCCACGATTAGGATCGGTAACCCATTCCGGCCCATCCAATGATATTTGTACAGTGATTTCGATAGACTGTTCAGATGGAAAGTCTCTACAAAATTCTATCATGTCATCTGTATTCGTTATAAAATTAGATGACATCATCATATCTGTTATGTTAGGATATTCAACAACAGCTCGTTTATAAAAATCTTTGAAATACTTGATCGTCAAACTAGGTTCAGATCCCCAATGTGAAAAATGAGTTATCAACTGCGGATCATGTATCCGATTAATTTTCTGAATCAATGGTTCGACCGATTTAACTTCTTCAATGATTTTCTTGTGTTGTTTCAATATCATATCATTATCTTTTGGTATATAACAATATGTACAATTCAAATTACACCAGCTCGCTGCAAAAATTTCTACGGCAACTGGCGCGCCTTGATCTCCTACAAAATCTTTTAATAACATATATTTCTCTCGTTTATTTTTATTAACAATATTGCGTCTGCCAATTACTGAGGTAATTTGAGT
>JAOZRJ010000247.1 GCA_029931885.1 Candidatus Omnitrophota bacterium
ACATTAATATTCCTAGGAAACAAGCCAACAGCCTTATCAACTGTTCCTGAAAATAATACAGTTTCGCTCTTAATAGTGTTGATCTGAATCCCTTTTTTTGTTAAATAATCTGATTGACCTAGGCCTGATAAGGGTTTACGCGTTGTTAGCGTGATGCTGGAGATATTTTCGGCTCCAATAGATTTAATGGCGTCTAATCCGGCGATAGCGCCTGAGGGAATTAAAATTATAGCTTTGTTGTTCTCAGCAATGGAAAAGATTTTAGGCTTATTAAGAATTCTTCCAGAGCTCATGACAAGGACGCCTTTTCTTGCTTGAACGATTTTGTGAATAATTTCCGCTGTCTCATCAGAAGAAATTGCTTCGACTATAAAATCGCACGCTTTGATCAGCTGCGGTAGAGATTTTTTGATAAGATTTTTTTTGAGTTTTAAATCTGAGGCGAGTTTTTTGGACTTTTCAGGCACAGCATCATAAATCCCAGAAACGACACAATAAGATTTCAAATCTTTCTTAACGCTTTTTGCCAGACGTGATCCAATGGCGCCACATCCGATAAATCCAATTTTCATTTTTGCTTTTTTAGATTTCATGCAGAAATAATTATATTATCAATTAATCGAGTTTTTCCGTAAAAAGTTGCTAATGCGATTAAGGTTTTTTCTTTCAAAATTTTTTCATATGTCAATGTGCTTGCGTTGAGACATTCAATATATTGAATTTTTGCTTTAGAACCTTTGCCGATAATGTGTTTTATTTTTGATACAATATTTCTTGGGTTCCGCTCTCCTTCGGCAATCATTTTCTTTGCATGTAATAGCGATTGATATAAGCATGTTGCTTGTTTGCGCTCTTGCTGCGTTAAATATTTGTTTCGTGAGCTCATCGCAAGACCGTCATGCTCGCGAATAATTGGCATGATTTTTGCTTTAATCGGCCAGTTTAAATCGCGTATCATTTGTTTGATAACAAACGCCTGTTGCGCATCTTTTTGCCCTAGATAAATTACATCTGGAGCAATGATGTTGCATAGCTTTGCTACGATCGTTGTCACGCCAAGAAAATGTTTTGGACGAAATTTTCCGCAGAGAATTTTTGTAACGGCCTCAACATTCACATATGTCAAATAGCCCGACGGATACATTGTTGATTCCGACGGATAAAATATTATATCAACTTTTTCTTTTTTTGCCAATAATTCATCATGTTTTTTATTTCTTGGGTATTTTTGATAATCTTCGTCGGGTCCGAATTGTGTTGGATTAACAAAGATACTTAAGACTGTTAAATCATTTTCCTTCTTGCTCTGACGAATTAAAGAAAAATG
Source organism: Candidatus Omnitrophota bacterium (assembly GCA_029931885.1). Next base: position 1,328 of record JAOZRJ010000247.1, read on the forward strand.
TCCTTCGTGCAAACATCCCATAGTCGGGACAAATCCAATACGTATTTGTTTTTGTTTTGCTTGTTGGCAGGTTTTTTGCATACTTTGTACAGAGGTGATGATTTTCATTTTGCACCCACTTGAATTTGCTCTGCGAGAAAAGGATTAATTTCTTTTAATGGGGCCATGACAAATTCGCGCTCATGCATTCTTGGATGAGGTATTGTAAGATTGGAAGATTTTATATTTAAATTATCAAAGCAGAGAATGTCGATATCGATGATACGTGGACCGTTTCGTACAGAAGTCGTTCGCCCAAGACTTGTTTCGATGTTTTTTATAAGAACTAGAAGTTTTTGTGGTGATAAATCAGTTTCTGCTTTTAAAACAGCATTTAAGAATTTTCTTTGAGGCGGCCCACCGACAGGATCTGTTTCGATAATGGAAGAAACTATTTTTATGTGAATGCCGTTTTGTGATAGTTGTTCAATGGCATTGTGTATGTTGAGGCGTCGATCGCCGATATTTGAACCTAATGCAAGATAAATAACTTTCAAAGAGAATACCTTTGATGTGGATTATTAAATAATCTTTTTAAAACGTTCAGCGGCTTCGAGTAGGCGTTCTTTAGAAACAGTTAGAGTCATTCTGATATACCCTTCTCCTACTTTTCCAAATCCAACTCCGGGAGTCGCGACAATATTTGCTTGATCTAAAAATGTTTTAGCTGTTGTCATTGAATCATTAAACTTTTTAGGAATCTTTGCCCATACATAAAATGTTGCTTTTGGAGATGGAACATTCCATCCAATTTTGCTTAACGCACTTACAAAAGAATCTCTTCTGTCTTGATATAGAGTGCGCATTTCTTCAATCGCGTTGTCTCCGTTTTTTAAAGCTTCGATAGCTGCAACTTGAATGGCTTGGAATATGCCAGAATCGATATTGGCTTTCACTTTTGCAAGCGCTGCAATTAATTTGTTATTTCCGCATGCCCACCCAATGCGCCAACCTGTCATATAAAATGTTTTTGATAGTGAGTGGAATTCTATCGCGACGTCTTTTGCGCCATCAATTTCAAGAAGACTGCAAGGTTTTTGATTATCATAATAAACTTCTGAGTATGCAAGGTCAGAAATAAGAATAATATTATTTTTTCTTGCTAGAGAGACAAGATCTTTTAAGAATTCTTTTGGAGCAATTGCTGATGTCGGATTGTTTTGATAATTTAAAAAGATTGCCTTTGT
>JAOZRJ010000248.1 GCA_029931885.1 Candidatus Omnitrophota bacterium
GAGCAAGTGAAAGACTTTGGACAGTGATTGGCACCTGTGAAATGCAGGGAAAATCCGTCTTTGATTTTATCCATGCCGCTGTACATTCACTTTTCCAAGAAACTAGTAGTCCATCATTGCTAATAGATACCGGTTAGATTTGTATTCCACTCGAAATAATACAACTTCATTTTCAAAAGTTTCCCCCCCAAAAAAAATAGCAGCAGAAAACTGCTTCTATTTCACTGACCGATTTCGACTTAAAACTTTTTTGTTTGAAATTTTGAAAATCAATATTTAACCTAGCCCGAGTTTCTCCCTAAAATGCCTTTTTTTAGAAAAAATCGTACTAATATGAAAATAAAATGTCAATAATTATAGACAAATAATAAATTAAATATTGTTAATTTCCTCATTTAGGTGCCCTAATTATAAAAAAATTCTTGACTTCCGAATTTTTTGTGATATATTCAGGAAAATTATCTCAAATTTATCTTAACATATCACCAAAAGGCGCTAAATGTTTATTCGAGAGAAAAAAACCGAAAATCACAAAACCGGAAAAATCTATATTAAGCATGTTTTGGTAGAATCATACCAAACAAAGAATGGTACACGGCAAAGAACAATTATGCACCTAGGCCGTTTAGAGCTTCATAAAAAGCACTGGCCAATTTTAGCAAAGGAACTGGAACAACGTTTGGCCGGCGCTTCCATGTCAGAGCAATTGTCATATATATCGGAAAATAAAACTAAGAAAGACCTGGAGATTGAAAAAACAATGCAAAAATTAGCTGACAAATCATTAAATAAATTTCACTCTCTTAAAATACAAACAAACTCAGGCACTCTTAATAGAAAAAATGAGATTTTTAATAATAATGATGATAAGCTTGTGGAGGAAGCTGATAGTCCCGCGCAATCTAATAAGAAGCAATTTTTTAAGACTGTTGACTGCAACAGTTTGACAACTAGCTTTTCAAGGAGTCTTGGAGCGGAATTAGTCGGTCATCATGTTTTTCAGCAGCTTCAATTTCCGGACATACTAAAAAAATGCGGCTTTACTGCTCGTTTAATATCTTTAAGTGAAGCGATAATTCTCAGCCGACTTATTCGTCCTGCCAGTGAGTTGTCTACTTGGCAGTGGCTTAGAGAAAATTCAGCTATATCCGAAATCACCAAAGTTCCCCTGACGGATGTCAAAAAAAATTCTATTTATGAAATAGGGGATGAATTATTGGCAAACAAAAAAGCTCTGGAAAAGCATCTGTTAAAGAGGGAACAAAAACTATTTCCAGATCGCCAGTCCTTATATCTCTTTGACTTAACTAATTTTTATATGGAAGGAAACTGCGCCAAAAATACACTTGCCCAATTTGGCAAATCGAAAGAGAAGCGCAATGACTTACGAATAGTCTCACTTGCCTTGATGGTTGACAGCGAAGGTTTTCCCATTACCACCCGTGTTTATGAAGGAAATATTGGAGAACCTGCGACACTTGAGGATATTCTTCGTGATATGGGATATTTGCAAAAAAATGATCAAATGGAGTTTGCTTCTACCAAACCCATTTTAGTTATGGATCGTGGCATAGCAACGATTGAAAATATAAAACTTATCAAAGATAATCAATTCCCATACATCTTGATAGAACGTGCTCCAAGACATAAAGACTATGTTGATGATTTTGACGATTATCAGAATAAATTTGAACCAATAATAGGCAAAGGAGATCAAAAGGTTTGGATACATAGGGTTGCGGGAAGTGATGAAAAAACTTGTCGCGTCTTATGCGTCAGTGAAGGCCGCAAAGCGAAAGAGAAGGCTATCGCAGACCGATGGGTAGAACGCGCGATAAAAGATTTGGAATTATTTCGTTGTTCAATTCTCAAAGGTTACATAAAAGATATAAACAAGGTTTATCAGCGTCTTGGACGAATAAAAGGGCGTTACAAAGGTTTTAGCAAACGATTCTCTGTACAGGTGATACCTGATACTGACAGCAAAAAGGCAGCTGATCTTAGTTGGAAAGTAATTAAAGTCAGCCCTGGTGAAAAAGAAACCTTGTTTGGTTGTTATGTAATTGAAACTGATCAAATTCATCAAACAGCTGCCAATATTTGGCATCTCTATATCACCTTAACTAGAGTTGAGGCTGCTTTTCAAAGTCTTAAGACGGATCTGGGAACTCGTCCTATCTATCACCAATTAGCGAGACGAACTGAAGCTCATATTTTTATTTCTATTTTGGCTTATCATATATTAATCTCTATTGAATATCAGCTTTCTAAACAAGGAGATAATCGAAGCTGGAAAACAATCCGTTCTATTTTGGAAACTCATCGTAGAGATACGATTATTTTTACAGATAAAGATAAGATAATCCATCACATCAGGCAATCTGGACAACCAGAAGCGAAACACATGGATATATACAGAAAACTACAAGTAAGAAATCCGCTCTTACGCAATCATTATACGGTCTGCCGCAGAACCAGGTGACCTAAAAATTTTTTAAAGGGTCGAAATTTCAAGGGGTTATCTAATTTTAGGGAGAAACTT
>JAOZRJ010000249.1:0-1757 GCA_029931885.1 Candidatus Omnitrophota bacterium
ACGCAAACATCTTACATTTAAACCGTTGGTTGACGTGGCGCAGTATGTGATGACGAAGGCAAGGCCGACGGCAATGATGGATCTATCGGATGGTCTGGCAGGAGATATTGGCCATATTTTGAAACAAAGCGCTGTTGGGGCATTGTTGGATGCTAAAAAAATTCCATTGGCAAAGGACGCGACCCTTCATCAGGCATTGCATGATGGAGAGGATTTTGAATTATTATTGACGGTTAATTCCAGGCATGCGGATTTATTGCGCAAGGCGAAGCGGTTTCGGTTTTATGAGATCGGGAAAGTTGTTTCTGGTAGTAGTTTAATGATGCGTCTTGAATCTGGAAAAAAAATAGCTGTTAAACCCAAAGGGTTTGAGCATTTTTGACAAGTGCTCCAGATCCCATGTGCCCTTGTTCTCCAGGAAGGCCTGGGGCGCTTGGAAACTGGGAAACATAGATGACACAAGTCACACAAAAATTTAAAATTGAATCATGCGCTGCCTCGGAAACTCAGGCATTCGGCAAACGTTTGGCAAAAAAGTTGAGACCTGGCGACACTTTGTGTTGTTACGGTGGTCTTGGAGCGGGAAAGACAACATTGATCAAGGGCATTGCCGACGGGCTAAATATCAAGTCAGATTATGTGCATAGTCCGACGTTCACGTTAATGAATATTTATGAACATGGAAAAATTCCATTGTATCATTTTGATCTTTATCGCATTGAGCGGGCCGAACAGATGTTTGATATCGGTTATGAAGAATTTTTGTATGGCGATGGAATTGCCGTGGTGGAATGGTCAGAACATTTCGGCGTATTGTTGCCCAAGGAACGACTCGAAATTCATTTAACACATAAATCTGCTGAAAAAAGAGGCATTGTTTTAAAGGCGTTTGGGGAAAGGTATAAAAAATTAATAGAGTATTTTTTGTAGGGTCCGACGCCCCGGTGGACCGATTTTAACGGCGCGCCCTACATTTTCATTATGAAAATATTATCGCTGGACACCAGCACAAAAAATTTTAGTTTATGCCTTAGCGATGGGGGTCAGATTGTAGCGACCAAGAAAATGACTAATGATCGTATATTGTCGTCTAAGATCATTCCGGCATTAGACACGTTATTTCAAAAAGCAGGAATTGTTCCGAAAGCCATTGATGCGATTGCCGTGGGGTTGGGGCCAGGATCGTTTACGAGTCTGCGTGTGGGTGTTTCAACGGCAAAAGGGTTGGCGTATGCCTTGAATAAACCTTTGATGGGGATTCCTAGCTTGGATGTCTTGGCCATGAATGTTAAGCGTGATACAGCGGATCAGGTGTGTGTTTTGTGTGATGCCAAACGTTCCATGGTTTATGCCGCGGTGTATCAGTGTTTTAGCGACGGTATGGGATTAATTTCCGATTATATGCTAGTTGATCCCAAAAATATTTTTTCGCAGCTTAAAGGTGATGTGGCCTTTGTGGGTGATGGCGTTCCGTTATATCAAGAGATCATCGAGCAGAAAAGTGGTTTAAAATCTGCCCGGTTTACGTCCATGTTAATGGAAGAAAAGTTGTGGTATCCATTGGCAAAGAATGTGGCCCGCATTGCCCAAGGGCGTTTTGAAAAGCAGGATTTTAATGATATTGACGCGCTTGTTCCGTTGTATTTATACCCGGAAGATTGTCAGGTAAGACGATAGGATGAAATGCCAAATGCCAAATGCCAAGTGTCAAATGCTATTTGACATTCGCCATTTGACATTTAAATAAGGAGTCAATG
>JAOZRJ010000249.1:1767-2535 GCA_029931885.1 Candidatus Omnitrophota bacterium
CAAAATAACAATTCTTATACTGCCTGGGTTGAAGTAGATCTTAAGGCAATTCGTGCTAATTTTCGTGCGCTTAAGCAGTTGACACGTCAGCGAGAGGTGGAAGAGCGTAAGGCCCAGAAAATTCCTGTAAAACATGTTCGTAGTCCGTTGATTCTCTCCGTTGTTAAGGCCGATGCCTATGGGCATGGTATGTTGACGGTGGCTAAAGAACTCGTTCGATTAGGCACGGATTTTTTAGGTGTTTCGGAATTATCCGAGGGCATCATGCTTCGTCAGAATGGAATCAAGAAATCGATCCTTGTTCTTGAGACGCCTTTGCCGTCGAGCTCTAAAAGTATTGTGGATTATGACCTGACTGCGACGGTCTGCACGTATTCTATGGCCTCGTCGCTGAATGCGTATGCGAAATCTCTCAACAAAAAGGCGCAAATCCATATTATGGTCGATACCGGCATGGGACGTTTGGGGATTGGTTATGGGCAGGCCAAGGATTTCGTCAAAAGGGTAATGCGATTGTCCCATCTTTCGGTAAAAGGATTATATACGCATTTTCCGATGGCAGATACTAACAAGAAGTTTACCAAGCGGCAAATTGATGATATGTATTCGATTGTTCATGAGTTAGACGAACAAGGGTGTATTATTCCATATATTCACGGCGCGAACAGTATGGGTATTGCCGGATATCAGACTAGGGTTTTTAATGTTGTGCGGCCAGGACTTATGGTGTATGGATTGTATCCTACGGTTGGATATGAACAGGTGGTA
>JAOZRJ010000041.1 GCA_029931885.1 Candidatus Omnitrophota bacterium
TGATGACTGGGAGTTGTTTTTTAAGAGACCATAAAATTCGCTATAAGAAATTTCTTTTGTTGGATGAGTAGTGTTAAGTTGTGTGCTGTTCATTAATACAAGAAAAACAAAAATAAGCCCGAGCCATAACCAAATATTATTGTTTGGTTGATTTTTTAGTGGTACTTTTTTTGGGTTGCGCTTAGATGGTCGTATAGGTTTTTGCATTAGATTCCTCTATGGATTGATAATATTTAAGTCACTATTATATCTATTTTCTAAATTTTATCAAGATTTCATTGTTTATAAAATTTATTTAGCTTTTAGCAAAGTATTCGAAAGTAAGCGTTGATTTTTGCTTTGAAACAATAATATTGCTGGGGAGGTTGACTATGGATTTTAAGGGGCGGTTTTTAATCAAGTCTTCAATTTCTTCAACATGTGATAATGTCATCTGACGTGTATTCCCTTGCAGATATTCAACTGCGAGACGGATGATAATTCGTTGCATCGCCAAATGGATTTTCTTAAAATAATCTAGACGTATCTTAATGTGCTTTTTTGATGTAGAAGATTTTGAAATCTTTTTAAAAATTTTTTGGCTTTTTTCGTGCAAGTAATCATGGGAGATACATGCGTTTTCTGAAAGACGCGATAGAGCTTCTTTGATTCCGGGAGCATATTTTTTTTCTAAAAGAGGAATAAGCTCAAGACGAATTTTGTTGCGGAAGAAGTTATTTTTTTTATTTGATGGATCAATACGAAATTTTATATTTTTTCTTTTTAGGAATTGCTCAATTTCTTTTCGGTTGATTTTTAACAGTGGTCGAACAAACATAGTATTATAAATTTTTCGTTTCGGCAGAATACTCCGGATTCCAAAAATACCAGTTCCCCTTAATATACGCATTAAAACTGTTTCAGCTAGATCATCTTGTGTATGGCCTAAAGCGATGGCTGCGGCTTTTTCTTTTTTTGCGAGATTTACAAAAAATTTAATTCGTTCATTGCGAGCAACTTCTTCAAGCGATTGCTTTTGTTTTTTGATTTTGACAGTTTTACATGTATACGGAAGGCTAAATTTTTTGCTTAAGTTTTGAACAAATTTTTGATCAAGTTCGGAGCTTTTGCGTAATTTATGGTTTAAATGAGCGACGTGAAGGCTGATTTTTAGAAAAGGGCGTAATTCGTATAATGCGTACAAAAGTGAAACAGAATCAGGTCCTCCTGATACGCCAACAATAATTTTATTTCCTTTTTGAAAAAGATTTTGTTGGCGGGAGAATTGTTTAATTTTTGAGATAAAGGTCATAGAATTAATATGCTAAAATTCGTTAAACCATCTTGTTCCAAAGATCGAAATAAGGATTAGCAGTAATATAAGAACGAGCATAATGAGAATCACTTCGATCATCCTTAGGGTTTATTCTCCTTGTAAGCCCCTTTTTTCCCGCCGAGCTTCTTTGTAAGCATTTTTTAGTTTCGATTTATATTTTGTGTTCGGAGGAGCAATATGAAGGTCTGCAAAACCTTGTCTTAAGATTTCTGCATTGACAAAAGTACCATCACTTAAGAAAACATACGCCAGAATGTATGATTCGTCATCTCTATACTGATTGTCGAATTCTAGGCGAACTTTTTTTTCTTTCAAAAGAGTATTAATAAAGTCATGGGCAATTTGTTCTAGGGGTAAAACTGGATCATCTTCTTCTACGACAATATTGTATTTATTTCTTTTCGGTTTTTTACGCTTTGGGGCATCAAGAGGTTTGAGCCCGATTAGTTTAATTTTTCGTCCATCGGATAAAATAATTAAACCTGAATTAAATACTTTTTCGACAGGTGTAAAGGTTGTTTTTTTAGATAAGCTGTTGAATAGCGGGTTTATTTTTGTTTGTGCCCACGCAGCGGTGATGCTGTTGATTAAGAAGATAATTAAAAAGAGTTTTAAGGGTATGATTTTATGCATTTGTTAAGTATTTTACTAGATTATTTACTTTGATAATTTGTTTTTAACTCGCTCAAGGTTATCTTTTTTTTCTTTTGTTTTAATTTTAGCTTTTTCAAATTTTTCTTTTGTTTTTTCAACTTGGTTTACTAATTTTTTTTGTTTCTTTGTAAGTTTTTCTTCCGCCTTTTCCATATTGTTATCAAATTCATATTCAAGCTTCTCAAGCTTATCTTGTTCTTTTTGTAATCTTTCTTCAGTTTTGAGAATTTTTTCTTTCATTTTCTGAATTTTTGATAAAAGTTTTTTTTCTTCCTTTCCGAGATTATCGTACCAGGAGTCGAGAAAAGTATTTAGTTTTTGCTCTGTTGCTTCTAATTTTTCTAGAACTTTTTTTTCTTTTGTTTTGGCTTTATCAAGGGAGTCAACTGCTTTATCAAGTATTTTATTTTCTTTTTCAGTTAAATTTTTTTGTCGAATTCTCCAGATTGAAACATCTTCGTCGTAGGTAACATCGTATTTGGACGATGTGGTATTCTCTGAATATGTAGTTAATGGAAAAATAGCGAAGCAAAAAAAGGTTACTAAAATAGCAGAATATCTTTTCATTGTAATCCTCCATTTTAAATGGTGGCGGCGAGTGGATTTAAACCACTGACCGATCGGGTATGAGCCGAGCGCTCTATCTAGCTGAGCTACGCCGCCGTTAAGAGGTGCATTTTACGTGAAACTTTTTTAAATTTCAAGGAATTTCTTAAAAGATGCTTTATGAATTAAGAAATATAATATATAAAAAGAATAGAATAATAAGCGTAGAAAAAAGATAAAAATCATTAAAATAAAAAAAGTCTCGGACTCGCTCTGATGATGTGTATTCGTAATGGGTTCTCTCTGATACAATTGTCCCTGTGCTTTTCATGGCTAGGGCATCACTGCGCTTAAAGCGGATAAATTGTCCGGCAATGCGATAAGCTTGAAGCTTATCTTGTTCAGCAAGCTCCATTATCTTTTTTTCAGAAATTCCTAGAATTTGCCCAGCTTCTCTTACAGAAATAAATTGGTCTGCCATAATATTTTATTTTTTTATTTAACCTTTTGCCTTTTCAAGAATAATCCAGCGGTCAATTTTTGCACGCTCAAATTTCCACTGCTCACCGTCTTTGGTTGCAGGAATATTTCCAGAATTTACCATTTCTGTAATTGATGGAATGTCGAGCTCAAGATATTTTGAAACATCGTCAATTGTTAATTGATCGCTTAACATTTGACATTTTCCTTGAAAAACGGCTCCTTCAACAATATTAAGTTTCGGTGTTGTGATATTTCCAGTAAGTTCAGAAGATGGCATTAAGACAAGCATGGTTTTTGCTGTGACATCTCCCTTAACCTTTCCGGCAATAACGATATTCTCACCTGTGATTCTTGCATCAATGGTTGCAGTTTCGCCAACTGTTAGAGTTCCGCGCGTCTGAAGCGTTCCGTTAAAATTGCCATTGATTCGCAAATTTACCGGATCGGTAAATGAGAGCGTCCCTTGCATCTCTGCATTAATCTCAATTACTTTTTCTTCAGAATCTCTTTTATTTTTTCTATCTCTGATTGCCATCTTTTCCCCCCGGTTTTGAATGGACTAAACGATAAATTTTTTTCTCAAGAGGCCTCAGTCCAATTAGCACCCAAAAAACAATTGCGGTAACAATAATGGCAGCTCCGTATTGCCCTGCGGCTACGGTCATGCCAATACCTGAGACAACCCACATGCTTGCTGCTGTTGTTAAGCCTGTTACAGAATTTCCGCCTCGAATAATTGTTCCTGCACATAAAAAACCGATACCAGTTACAATGCCTGCAATAATTCGAGTTGGATCAACGACACCAGACTCCTTATGTATATCAAAAATATGAAATGAAGTCAATACGAGTAAGGCTGAGCCAACGCCAATTAAAATATGAGTTCTTAATCCCGCTCCCTTATGGCTTACAAAACGCTCCATACCAATAATTCCGGATAAAATAATTGTTAAAATAATTTTAAATGAGATATCAAGCGATTGAGTAAAAATTTGTTCAAGCATTAAAAGGTCTCCTTTTTTTTAGAATAATGATAGCCGATGCCGGCAATCATAGCTGCGTTATCCATGCATAAATTGAGTTTTGGAAAGAAAACATTAATACCATATTGTTTTGCTTCTTCGGATAATTTTAGACGCAATCTTGAATTAGCGGCAACGCCACCTCCGACTAGAAGTGTTTTTGTATTTTTTTTATTGCATGCAGAGATAGCTTTTTTTACTAACGCTGAAGTTAGGCTTTCTTGAAAAGAGTAAGCAACTTTTTTAATAGGGATTGATTCTCGATCTTTGCTGTTTTTTACATAATAGTATACTGAAGTCTTAATTCCGCTAAAGCTAAAGTCGAAACTATCTTTTAAATTTGCACATGGAAAACGAATTTCTTTATTTTGTCCTTGTTGCGCTAAGCGATCAACGATTGGTCCTCCTGGATAGCCTAGGTTTAGAATTCTTGCGACTTTGTCGTAAGCTTCACCGGCGGCATCATCACGAGTTTGACCCATAATTTGAAAATTTTTAAAATTCTTTATATAAAATAGCGTAGAATGTCCTCCTGATACTGCTAGCCCAACGGCTGGAAGCTGAGGTTCTTTTGTCTTTATGCGATTTGTTTTTTCTGTTTTGAGAAAGTTCGCATAAAGATGGGCAGCAATATGATCAATTTCAAAGAGTGGTTTATTTAATGAATAGGATAATGCGCGGGCAAAAGAAATTCCTACAAGGAGCGATCCAACAAGCCCTGGATGAGAAGTAACGGCAATAGCATCAATTTTGTTTAATTTTACTTTTGCAGTTTTCAATGCCTGCTTGGTAACCATGTTTATCAGCTCGAGCTGTTTGCGTGATGCGATTTCTGGAACGATTCCACCAAACTTTTGATGATCTTTTAAGCTTGTTGCGACAACATTTGATAAAATAAGCTTTCCGTCTTTAACGATAGAGGCGGACGTTTCATCGCAAGAAGTTTCAAATCCTAATATATTCATCTTAATTAGTTATTTTTCTTTTTTAGGTATTCGAGCATTTCTTTAATAGAAATAAATTCAAATCCTTGTTCGCTTAATAATTTTGTTTGCTCTAATATAATTTTCTGCGTCAATCTACGATCATGACCGATTCCGACGGCATATCCTTTTTTTCTGGCGATATCAGCAAGTTTCAAGAATTGATTCTCAATATATTGACGATTATTTTTATTATCTAAAAAAATGTCTCTTTTGATGGACGGAACGTCCATTTTTTTAGAGAGCTCTAGGCATACAGAATTTTCTGAAACAAAGCTATCCACAAAAAATAAACTTTGCTTTTTCAAATACGTAAGGATAATTTTCATCAATGCTTGATCTTCAGTGCCTTTGGACCCCATATGATTGTTTGTGCCATCGGCGAAGGGTGTGCTTTTAAATGATTCATTTAGAATTCTTATGATTTGATTTTTATTCATTGATGTTTCAATAACGTAATTATCAGGATATTTTTCTGAGTATTTATGCGGTTCAAGTGGTAGATGGAGCATAACTTCTTTGTTATTTCTATGTGCGCAGTTAGCTGTTTCTTCGCTATAAGCTAGCTTTGGAAGTATTGATGCAGAGATTGGAACATTAAGTAATTCAAAGAATTTACAACTTCGATTATTATAGCCGAAATCATCGACAATAATTGCAATACGCCCAATGATTGGTTTTTTAGCGATTGTTTTCTTTACTTTTTTAGTAAAAAGGAAAGAAAGGATAATCATTAAGATTAAAAGAACGCTTATCCCACTAATGATTATATTTTTTTCTGAGAATTTGTATTTGTCAGTTAATGTCATTTAGATTCACGGTATGAATTATTTTTTATAAACTTGAATTCCCTTTATGACATTAATTGCTGCTTGAACTTGATTATCTTTTAAAAGACGTTTTCGTGCCATTTCTTCTTTTTGTCCTGGCTCAGTGGCCTGTTTTTCAGCGTCAATATCGTCAAATATTTCTTCAGCTTTTTCTTTTGAGTCTTTTTTCTTGTCCAGTTCGGGGAGAACTCTTTCAATTAAAATATCTGGCTCAATTCCAACGCCATGTATAGATACATCTGACGGCGTAAAATATTTGCTAGTTGTTAGTTTTAATCCGGCGCCATCAGGAAGAGGAATTACAGACTGAACAGAACCTTTTCCGAAAGATTTTGTTCCGAGAATTACTGCGCGCTTGTTGTCCTGGAGAGCGCCTGCAAGAATTTCGCTTCCTGACGCACTTCCCTCGTTTAGCAAAACAACCATCGGCCAATCCAGAAAATCTCCATTAATATTTGAAGATTTTTCGACACTGCATTGAGAAGGATTTCTTGATTTAGTTGAAACGATAATATCGCCGTCTGGAAGAAATTCTTCGGTGATATCGATTGCAATATTTAGCAATCCTCCTGGATTGTTGCGCAGGTCTACAATAAGGCTATTAGCTTTTTTGTCTTTGAGTGTTTTTAAAGCTTTTTTAAATTCTTTGTAGGAGTCTTCACGAAATTCTGTTAGGCGGATATATCCGATATTATCTTTTAGAATAAGGACGTCTTTGACATCCTGAATATGAATAATTTCTCGGGTTATTGGAATTTCAAGGATTTTTCCTTCACTTTCACGAAAAACTGTAAGTTCGACTTTTGTTCCCGGATCTCCTCTTAATTTTTTAACAGCCTCGCTAAGAGTAATATCCCTTGTTGATTCATCATCGATTTTAACGATTTTATCCATGGCTTTAACTCCAGCATTCCATGCTGGCGTATCTTCTAAGGGGGTGACGACAGTTAAGAGGCTGTCTCTGATAGATATTTCAATTCCTAGTCCTCCAAATTTTCCTTCAGTTTCTGTTTTTAAATCTTTAAAATCATCTGGCGGTAGAAACTGGCTATGCGGATCTAAAGAGCTTAACATGCCTTTTAGAGATCCGTAAATTAGGTCTTTGGCTGAAGGCTCTTCTGTGTATGCGGCCTGTACAGTTGTAAGCGCGTAGCTGAAAAGTTCTATTTGCGAATAAAGATCATCTGCTAGTTCATCTTTTTTATCTATTTCAGAAGCTGCTAGTTTTGTTATTGAAATGATCGAAAAAATGCAAATAAAAATAATAAATATTTTCTTAGCCATTCAAAATCCTCCCCTTTATCATATCTCTAAGTTTTTTTGGATTTGCTTTTCCTTGTGTTTTTTTCATAGATTGGCCTATTAAAAAACCAATTGCACTTTCTTTTCCTGCTTTAATTTGTTCAACGATTTCTGGATTTTCTTGAATAACTGCATCAACGACTTCATTGAGCGCGGATTCGTCAGAAACCTGAACAAGGTTTTGTTCTTTGATAATTTGGCCGGCTGTCTTGCCTCTATCAAGCATTTGCGTAAGAACGCCTTTGCCAACAAGATTGCTTATTGTTCCGTCTTCAACTTTTTTAATTAAATCAATAAAGATTTCTGGCGTAAATGAATTGAGGTTAATGCGCGAAAGAAGATTATTGTATACTTTTTCTTTCGCGTTAAGTTCTTGAAGTAGTGCTCCGGTAATCCAATTACAGATTTTTTTCGGTTCATTGTAAATTTTGACGCATTGCTCAAAGAATCCTGAAAGACTTGGATTCCCTCGAGACTGCGGGTCTTGAATCAAGATTCCTGCATCATATTCAGAAAGTTTATAACTTTTTATGAAGCGCTCAAGCTTTGCAAGAGGTTCTTCCGGAAGAGTTTTTTTGATTTTTTCAACTTCCACTTGATTAATCATAAAAGGAACAAGATCTGGCTCTGGAAAATATCGATAATCATGTGCCTCTTCTTTGCTGCGCATCGAAATAGTGATTAGCTTTTTTTCATCCCACAGCCGTGTTTCCTGGGTTATTCGTTCGCTGCTTTCAAGACATGCTTTTTGACGCTCTACTTCAAATTCAATAGAATTTTTAACAGCCTTAAAGGAGTTGAGATTTTTAAGTTCTGTTTTTGTTCCGAGTTCTCTTTTTCCTTGCTCTCGTATTGAGACATTGGCGTCGCAGCGAAGGCTTCCTTTTTCCATATCGCAATCAGAAACGTCCAAGTAAGATATTAAAAGTTTTAGGGCTGTTAAATATTCATAAGCTTCCTCTGGGGAGCGCATATCCGGCTCGCTGACAATTTCTATAAGTGGAGTTCCTGTTCGATTGTAGTCGACAAAACTACTTTTGCTTGATGGATTGTGAATTAATTTTCCAGCATCTTCTTCCATGTGTGCCCTAGTAATACCGATTTTTTTTGTTCCGCTACTGCTTGTAATTTCTAAATATCCATTTTTTGCAATCGGAAAATCAAATTGAGAAATTTGATAAGCTTTTGGAAGGTCAGGATAGTAATAGTTTTTGCGATCAAATTTTACCAAAGAATTTATTTTGCAATTAAGGGCTAGGCCAATTTTCATGCCGCATTCTAAAACTTTTTTATTTAAGACAGGAAGCGTTCCAGGTAATCCAAGGCAAATGGGACATGTTTGAGTGTTAGGATCTTGCCCGAATTTTGTTGAACATCCGCAGAAGATCTTTGTTTTCGTATTTAGTTGAAGGTGGACTTCTAAGCCGATAACGGTTTCATATTTTTTCATAAGTTTGTTCTTCTCTTGTGCCAGTCAGTTGCTTGTTCATAGTTATAGGCGATGCGTAGCAGCATTTCTTCGTCAAAAGGTTTTGCCATAATTTGTAATCCAATAGGAAGGCCTTCTTTTGAAAACCCGCAAGGTAAAGAAACTGCAGGAATCCCTGCCAGGTTTGCAGAAATTGTATAAATATCTGAAAGATACATGGATAGTGGATCAGAAGCTTTCTCTCCGATTTTAAACGCAGTTGTTGGAGCTGTTGGTGTTAAAATTGCATCAAAGTTTTTAAAAGCTTCATCAAAGTCGTTTTTGATTAAAGTTCTTACTTTTTGAGCTTTTAAATAATAGGCGTCGTAATATCCTGAGGACAAAGAATAAGTTCCTAGCATGATGCGTCTCTTTGCTTCTGCTCCAAATCCTTTATCTCGGGTTTCTTCATACATATCTATCAGAGGAGAATGTCTTTTTGTCTCTGGGTGGCAGCGTAATCCATATTCAACGCCATCAAACCGCGCTAAGTTCGAACTTGCTTCTGCAGTAGCTAAAATATAATAGGTTGCAGCAGCATATTCTGTATGAGGAAGAGATATTTCTTCTAGAATTACCCCTTTCTTTTTAAGAACTTCAACAGCTTGCGTAATACTTTCTTTAACTTCAGGATCGATTCCTTCAACAAAATATTCTTTTGGTATAGCTACGTTTAATCCCTTTACATCCTTGGTGATGGATTTTGAGAAATCGGGCACAGGTTCTGGTGCAGAAGTTGAGTCCATTTTATCATGCCCAGAAATAATATTTAAAAGCATGGCACAATCTTCTACGTCTTTTGTGATGGGTCCGATTTGGTCGAGACTGGAAGCAAAGGCAATAAGTCCGTATCGTGAAACGCGGCCATAAGTTGGCTTTAATCCAACAACTCCGCAGAAAGATGCTGGCTGTCGAATAGAGCCGCCTGTATCTGATCCTAATGCCCATATGACTTCGTTTGCGGCCACGG
>JAOZRJ010000250.1 GCA_029931885.1 Candidatus Omnitrophota bacterium
TTTTAATTTTTTGATCAATAAAAAGTCTTTTTGGCTTTTTAGTAATAATTTCATACATGACTTTCGGATAAATAAAATAAAGCTTGCGTTTATATAAGACTAATATTACGATTCCCAATAAAATCCGAATTAAGGAAATTAAAATTGGGAATCTCGCAAGCATATGGACGCCAAAAAAACTACAACAATTGTTGAATGGATCGAACGTATTGAAAAGTCAACATTATCAGTTTCAAAATTTTTCGCAACATATGATATTCCATTCAGTAGAGCACAATATTTCATTTACAAACGGCGGCTGAAAGAATCCGGTGCAAACGGATTAATTGACAAGCGAAGTATCGGAGGCAACCGCAAAATAACACGAGAACAGGAGGCCTTTCTAAAAGGGTGTGTACATGGCAATCATAACGTTTCCCTTGATTGGTTGCGACAAATGCTTGTGGAGGAGTTTAATTGTAAGGTTGACTTGTCAACAGTCGGTCGTGCCTTAACTCGGATCAATCCTGACCGAGAACTCAAAATCGGCGGAAGACCAAAAACGAAAAAACAAACCATTTACCAGAATGTACTGGGTGGATTTGAGCTAATTATCGCTTTAGCATATCATTTAGGGTGGCCCCAAAGAACGGCCGATGTAATTTGCAATGCTGTTGACGCGTTAAAAAAAAACGACGTTTTCAAGACTGATAATAGCCAGGACAAGGAGGGGAGAAGCGAAAGCGGGCATTTCACCGTACACTACAACCAGCGCAAAGACGTACGGGAAAATCGTTTCGCGTCAATATCGGATAAACGTCAAGCAAAAAACTGGCATTCAATGAACATTGTCAAAGACAGCCATGAAACAATTACTCGCAAGAGCTTGGCAATCCTGTCACTTCCTGTGGTGACGGACAACGGACAGGTTCGCAATGTCAATCTGGCGCAGGGACAGGCCCTGGAGCATTTTTGTGGTTTTAACTACAAACAGAGTTCGATCACGAAATACTTCGCCGAACTCAAATATCTTGGTGCGTCGATCGATCTTCTCCAAGATTTGCCGCGTTTTTGGCGCCTATGCTGGGGAGATACTGTCGGTGATTCAATGATAGGCCCATTGCTGTGCTACTACATTGACGGCAATACAAAAGCTCTCTGGTCGTCAAAGCGAGTTAAGCAAAATAAAGTGACGATGCTGGGGCGTGTAATGGGATGTCTGGAGCAGGTTTTTATTCACGACGGCTTTGGCCATCCCATCTACTTCGAAACATATTCCGGTCATGGGCCAACGGGCGAACACATACTTGGGTTGTTCGAGAAAATAGAGAACGTCATTATGGAGGTACCTGGCTCAAAAACGAGAATCCTCAGAGCTATCGTCATGGATGGGGCAAACAATAGCGTGAAAAGCCTAAGAGCATTTGCCGCTCAGGACAAGTTTCATTTTATTACTACATTGGACGATAATCAATGGAATGAGCGTCGTGTTCGAAGCCGTAGTTATCCCGTCCGATATCAGTACGGCGACGCAATTTTAAGAGACCTCGATATAGAATTGGAGGACTCGACTGAAAAAGGGGTTCTGATTTCAACTCGTGCCATAAAAATCGATTGGGACAACGCCAAACAGACAGTTTTGCTTACAAGCCTGCCACGTTGTATAGTCGATGCGAGTGAGATTGTTTTTTCCTATTTCCGAAGATGGCCGGCTCAGGAGCTGCCATTCAGATACGAGAAAGCATCTGTATCTTTGAGCCGGGTGGCAGGATACGGGAGAAAAAAAACGGAGAATCCACGTCAGCGCGAAAAGCAGGAAAAACTTGCGGGAAAGATAGGTAACCTGAAAGAGGAACTGCAAGATGAGATTGACGAAATAAACGTCCATGAACATGCAATTGCCAATCTTATCCCCAGAGAGCGACGTCTTCGCACAAAAACTAAGCTAGTCGAAGGCAAACGCATCACTCCTGATGCAATTCGCGATGAATTTATACGATTTGGGAAAAAAATTCGTTATCATCAACGAGCAATTAAAAAAATAGAAAAAACACGGGAAAAAGAATTCAAAACTTTCACTAAGAGCCAACGAGAATGGCTTCGTTTGCAAGGTAAAGATCACGACTATACGGTCGATGTGGAACTGGATCAGATTCTGACATACTTTCGGGCAAGCTTGGTTCATCTTTATGCTTACTTTATCCGATACTACCTGGGTGGTGAACCAATCAGTATGGTTTCGCTCATTCATCGAGTTATCCACCTTCATGCGACGATAGAAGAAACAGAAAATATCAGGAAGATAACACTGCAGAATAATCAACAGGATCCAACAATGATGAGGAACCTTCGACGTGCGGTAAAAAAACTAAATGAACTTGAAATCAGAGGCCCAAAAGGTAAGGTTATGAAGTTCTCATTTGCCTAGTCTTAATTAAACGCAATGTTATATTAAAATATCCGAAAGTCATGTAATTAGAATTGCTGATAGAAATGTCATATTTTCGATTTGACAGATAATTGTAAAATTATTACACTATCCTTAATA
>JAOZRJ010000251.1 GCA_029931885.1 Candidatus Omnitrophota bacterium
CACTTTCCTCCTCTTACCCCTATTACCAGGGCTGTTAGCATACGATATGTCCACACAGATGGTTCAGCCTTTTCCTCCATCTTCTTTACGGCCTCTCTTCTGATTTTTAACAGTGTCGACGTCAGGACAGAGTTTGTTTTCTCCGTTTCTCCCCGTTTCCTCTGGGAGTGCCACACTATCCCGTCCTTGCCTCACTGCACTTTCTTCAGTCTTCATTTCCCTCTGTGTCTCCTTCTCGTTTCCGTTTCCCTGCCACCCTTTGCTCCGTGCCCATTACAGACCCTTCTTCGCTCTTATGGTGGCGCTGACTCCTGCGCAGCTCTCTCTACTACGCAGGTCTCCCTGAGCTCTCGTCACATCACCGTTGTGATTCATTCAGCCTCCAACCACCCCATGCATTCCTCATCTCTCTTACCCTCGCTTCCGCCCAGATAATGAGGTACCTCCTCGGTTAGGCTTCGCTATTCCCTAGCAAGCTCGCCAATGCATCAGGCCGAATCGAGTTCCACTTTCGTTGTGCAGACTGAATCACTCGCCTTGCGTGCCCCCCACCCCACCTCTTGGCAGATGCAGTAACGCTCGGCTTTCAATACTGGAAGCTACTTATTGAGAAAGACTTTCACTTTCCATGTGATGTGCGTTCCCAGGCGCACTAGGAGGCTGTCCGAGAATAGAATTCCTCCTCTGTTCATTGATAAAATAAACACAAACAACGGAATAGGATGCATCGAATAAATAGGATATAATAGCATCTATAAAGATCTTACTTATTCATCCATAACAAGATATGGAGGCATTCATGAGTATTCCGTTCAAGCCAGATCCAGAAGAATATAAGCAAGGTATGTTATTCCCTGGAAATGTATTCGATCTACTTCCAAAAGATCATTGTTGTTTCGTATATGAAGATATTTTTCAGCAAATTGATACAACTTCTTTGATGGGTAATTATAGTCGAAAAGGACAAAATGCATTTAACCCGCGATTGATAACGTCTATTTTGATTTATGCCTACAGCCAAGGCATTTTTAGCTCACGACAAATCCAACAAAAGTGCAGCGAAGACCTTGGATTTATGTACATTGCTCATTCACAATGTCCTGACTTCAGAGTGTTGAGTGATTTCAGAAAAAACAACTACGAATTTTTCAAAGAATGCTTTAAACAAAGTGCTCTGCTCTCAATGCAAGCAGGTCTCGCATCGCTTGGACATGTTAGCCTTGACGGTTCAAAGTTTAAAGCAAACACCTCAAAACATAAAGCCATGAGTTATAAACGATTAAAAGAACAAGAAAAGCAATTAACCTCTGAAATAGAATCGCTCATTCAACGAGCAAAACAATGTGACGAAGAAGAAGATCGTGAATATAAAAATAAAACTGGCTATGAAATCCCCGAAGACTTACGGTATAAAGAATCACGCCTTACTAAAATAAAAACCGCAAAAGAAGCTCTTGAGAGACGAGAGCAAGAGCTTAATCCTGATAAGCCTATTGAAGATAAGAAGCAAATAAGTTTTGCTGATCATGATGCACGCATTATGGGAAAGAACGGCCAATTTGATTATAGCTACAACGGACAAATAAGTGTTGATAGCGATAATCAAATTATTGTTGGGCAACATATCAGTCAAAGCCCAAACGACAAAAAAGAAGTTGAGCCTGCGTTAAATGAAATCAAAGAAACGACAGATGCAATGCCTGACAAAATGAGTCTTGATAATGGTTACTTCTCTGGAGACAATCTCGACGAATTCAAGGAAGAAGAACTCGATGCTTACGTTGCCGTTGGCAAAGGAGAAAAACAAGACGATCGAGAGATAGAAAAAAGTAACCGGAAATTTAAAAAATCAGATTTTAATTATGACGAAAAAACAGATAGCTTTACGTGTCCTGCCGGAGAACGATTATTGCTTAGATCTAATGGAAAAAATGGCACAAAAAGTTATCAAGCTTCCCATGAAACATGCAGTCAATGTACGTATTTCAAAAGATGTTCTGATTCAAAAAAAGGAGCGCCACGCATTATTACAACCGATGAGAAAGAACCATTACGCCGAGAGATGATCGAAAAAATGCAACAAAAATCTTCACGTACAATATACGCGAAACGCAAAGAAATCGTTGAGCCGGTTTTCGGTCAAATAAAAAATAGTGGATTTCGACAATTTAGCGTGCGAGGTTCACCAAAAGTTAAAGGAGAATTTTCCCTTGTGTGCGCAACACACAACTTCAAAAAAATAGTCAAAGCTATTTATAGAGGAGTGGTGTGCTTTGAATCAGGACAATTAGCCCCAATAGTTGCATGAATCTAACCGGAAGAGTCTGTTCGTATGTGAAAGAGCAGTATTTTTTGAAATAATTTCAAAAAAGTAATCTTGAGACATACATTGTGTTTTTCAAAACACGGTTGTTCGACATAAACGCATTATTGTAGGACAGCCTCCTAGTGCCCATGATGTTATTGCAACCTGTATAAAAAACAAGAACATATCTATCTCTGCAAGTCAAATA
>JAOZRJ010000252.1 GCA_029931885.1 Candidatus Omnitrophota bacterium
TAAATTGTCAATTCAAGAGGAACTAAATAATCTTTTCTTTCTGTGCCTTTTGGAAGAGTCGTTTCATTAATCTTTCCTCCAGCTTTCGCAATATAGTTATCTAGCGATTCTTCCAATCTCTCCTTAATATCTCCATTAACATTAAAAACAGAACGATATCTTGTTTGTCCCGTTTTGACTTCCCCTTGATCTTGCTTAATTAAAAAGGCATTGGCAATGCCTTCGCTGTCATACGATCCTCTTTTATTTATTTCCTTACGAGTTGTTTCAATGTCTCGATAAACTTGATTAATACGACTTTCTTCTTCTCCAAATTGCTGATACGAAGTACCCTTAGCAATCTCTAAAATCTCTTCAACATCTTGCTCAATTCCGTCTAAATAAGCAAGCGCGTCCTTTTTTGTCATTGCCACAGCAAACTCACCTAGCAATTGTCGCCCTACTTGTCTTTCATAATCACGCATCGACAAACCAGATAGAGACCTAAAAGCACCCTTGAGTTTTGTTTTCAATTGTTTATTTTGTTGTTTTAATTGCTTCTTTTGAATCTTAGACTGAGCATATAAAAGTTCTTTTTTATTGAGATTACGTTGTTCTTCCTCTTTTTTCTCCTCGCTGCTCTCTTTTACATTTTTCTTTAACCTTTTAACATCTTTCTTTAACTGCTTTGAACTTGCTTTATTAAACCTAATCTTATTTTCTATGCTGTTTTTAAGGCCAAGCTCTCTTGCTTCCTGAACTAATTTAGTTCTAAGTCTTCCTGCATTTCCTATTCCTAAATAAGAAATAGGAGAATACCACGCTAAGCTAAATAAAATTCTGTCTAATCCTGAAAGATCTCTTTTACCAAATTGATCGAGGCCTTTTTCTTCCCAATTCTTAACTATGTCATTTCTTGAGCGCTGCTCTTCAGCTGCTTGAAATTTCTGAATGGAAGCAACATTTTTAGAAAGTTCATGAACTTCCATCTGATCAGATTCTTCCCGTGTTTTTGAATATGTCGCATACGCATCCCAATAACGTAATTTTGCCAACTGAAGACCAAGATTTGCCCTTAAAGATCCTGAGCTAAAAACAACATCTCCTGTATTTACACTTGGCTGATTAGCCCAAGAATCAGAAACGTCCTTCATCTGCTTTCTAAAGAATGTATTTCCTGCCACTCTTTCTTCGACAATATCTTGTTCAGAAATTTCTACCATTTCGCCCTTTGGAAGCCCTTCCGAAGGATTATAAAGACTAACCTCCTGCGTTGCTGTATCAATAAATAATCTTCCTCGTCCAGCCAAAGCTTCTGCTGCTTGCTCTGCCGTAACTTCTTTTGCAAGCAATTTTTGTGCGGCTTTTTTAGTTGTTTTTGATCCGTCTGAAGATAAATCCTTCTGATTTCTTATTATGTTAACTAATTTCTTCCTGCGAGCCTGTTTATCATTTCCTAAGCCCTCTTGGAGTTCAGCCATTCTGCCGCGCAATTTAAAGAAATCTTTCCATCCTTCTTCTTCAGAAATAGTAATTGTCTGTGTCTGCCCATCCGGATCCTGTAAAGCAATTTCTGCTCCACCTTCCAAAACCTCTTGAAGAGCTTTTAACGCATCTACATCATTCTCAACCTGGTTCATACTTGTATTAATTAAACTTTGAGCTTTCCTTACTTGCGCATCTGTAAGAGCTTTTCCTTTATTAACAACATCTACAATGCGAACTCTTTGATCGGCAATATTAAAGAATTTCTGAATATTTAAATCCAACCCAAAATTTTGCTCTGCTACATTAATAGCGTGCGAAAGATTAACTGCATCAAGGCCAAAATTCTTTCCTAAAGATTGAATAATTTTTCTTGTACCATCAAAACTTCCGTCAGAGAAACCTCCTCTTTTATATTCTTGCCTAGCAAACTGCACAGCTGCTTGAGCCCTGTTATTATCTCCTGATTCACCAGCTTCTGAAACTATCGTTATAAGTTTTTCGTCTCTTTCTCCTCCTATCGCCTCTCTCATTTCATGTTCTATGTCTGCCGTATGCCCTTGAACGTCAACGATAATCTCCATTGATCCTCTGGAAAGATTCATAATTGTCTTAAGATCTTGACGTCCCTCAGCAGTCTGAGTTATTTCATGAAGGGATCTGTCTGCTAGCTTCTCAACAAGATTTTCTACCTCTACTTTAGCGTCTCCTTCTAAAATATTAATGAATTTGAAATTACGAATTTTTGATCCTCGTCCAAAGCTCGCATAAAAATTTTCTGCCTTAGACCAGCCTGGGCCTCCTCCAGGAATAGCGCCTTCTTCAAATATTTCGCCCGTCATCTGTCGAATTTGCGTAGCAGCCGCTTGGCTAGCACCAAGAGATAATGCTATCGGCTCTATAAATGCGAAGAACGGAGCAGTAGCAACTCCAACAAATTGTTCTCCAACTTCTTCGATACTGCCATTAACTGCTATTTGAAGAAAACTTGTCACTGCATTTTGCTTAGCCCCTTCTTTAATGCCAAGTATTGCTTCTCC
>JAOZRJ010000253.1 GCA_029931885.1 Candidatus Omnitrophota bacterium
TTTAGCCCCTTTAGGCCATCTATGCGCTGATGTGCAATTAATTTAAATCCATTCTGACTAAAATCTTTAATAATATTGGTATCAGATAATACAAATTGATAAAAATCATCCTTATGAAATTTTTCCTTATCGAAATGCTCATATATACAAAATCTAGCTTTAATTTTGCGTAATAACGACATTGTCGGAACAGTTAAAAATAAAAAACCTTCATTTTTTATCACTCGATGCATTTCACTTAATATTTCACCATATCCATCAACAAAGTGCTCTATTACACCGAGCGACCAATACCCATCAAAAAATTTATCATTAAAAGATAATTCTCTCACATCACATGATGAAACCTGCAATTGGGGCATAGCATCGTTAATTCTAGCAATAGTATCAGTCGCATAGTCAACACCGTAAACATTATATCCGCCTGATTGCAGAGTATATACATTTTGACCTTTGCCGCACCCACCTTCAAGAATCACTGACTTTTTTCTTAAATACTTCTTTGTTTGCCCAAGAACAAATCGATTCAAAACCTTAATATCTTTTTTTAGGTCAGCGTTAGAATGATTTAACCAATGCGAATCCCAAAAATTGCTATCAGCTCTATTCTCCACAAAAATCAAACGTTTATTAATGTCATCATAAAATTTTTTCATTTTCTTCCAATAAACCTTTTCTATTGTGCGAACACTTGTAGCTACATTATAAAACTATAGTCCTGCTGATCATATCTAAAATCACCGCTAAATTTATGCCGCGTATTTTTTAAGCAGTACTCCTTCATAGGCTAGCTCACCATAAACCTTTCAACCTTCTTTAAATCCTCTTTTGTATCAACAGCGTACGTAGCGTGCCTGGTCTGTACCATGCGCACTTTTAATCCCTGCTCCAAAATACGCATCATATCTATAGATTCTGCTACTTCAAGCGGCGTTGGCTTCATCTTAGTATACTCAAGTAAAAAATCACGACGAAACGGAATTATGCATACTTGTTTGCCCATAGGTATGTTATCAATTTTTGAACGGGTAGGTATAGGCTCACGAGAAAAATAAAGAGCGTCTCCCTTTAGATCGCAGACAACTTTTATACAATTTCTATCTTCAAATTCTTTAATACTATCAATAGACCCCAAAAGATTAGTTATCAGCACAGATGAGTCATCAAGCATAGGGCCTACTGCCTCTGTTAACATATCGGGATGAACCATTGGTTCATCTCCTTGAACCATAATTACAATATCAAATTTTTGATTTCTTTCTTTTTCTAAAACCTCTAGCGCTTCAGCGCAACGATCAGATGCACGTTCATGATGATTGCCTGTCATTACAGCCTTTCCGCCAATTGACTCTATATAATCTCTAATTTCTTCATCACATGTTGCAACTGCCGTAAGACTCACTAAGCCACACTTTGATACGCGTTCAAACACATGTCCTATCATTGGCTTGTCCAAAATTTTTGCCATTGGCTTTCCAGGAAATCGACTACTTCCCATTCTAGCTGGAATTATTGCTAATATATTCATATAATCTTCACTCCTTTTATGGTTTTCTACAAACGACCATCATATGCGAACTCATACCCGTTTCAGAAATTACATTCTGCCACTTATTCCTTACAGTCTCGGATGATCTCTCAAGAAAATCTTTCCAAAAACGATCTTCAATAAACTCCTTATTGTTATACATTATATCTAAATCCAATTTTCCCGGCGTAGTCACCTGCAAACTCTTAAACCCTGAACGTTTCAATAAAATATCAATAGACTTAGGATTAAAAAAATTAAGATGATGTGGCGGTGAAACTGATTTTGATCTTTCCCAAAGTGTTTGAATATCAATACCCGTGCCAGACAACGTTGTAAAAATAAATATATCTTTGCTCTGCATTAAATTAAATAACTGCTTAAGAAAACTTTCAGGATCATATAAATGCTCAAATAGCTCAAAACTAACAAAAGATTTTGGCACATCTGGTAAATCTCCACTCTTCACATCACCTAAAAACTTTTCTACAATTGAGAGGCCTTTCTCTTTGCAGATTTTAGCCAAATGAGGTGCAGGCTCAATAACAACTACCGATTGAGGTGAATATTTTTGTATTTCTTCAGCAAATATACCATACCCGCCACCTATATCAACAACGCATCGCGTTGAAAAATCATGAGACTTAAGCACTTGAACAATCAGCTCCGCTTTAGGTTTCCATAATTTCTCTCTTCGAGCTTGTGCTGTTTCTTTATAAAAAGTAGTCGCCCAGTACTTAGAAGAAGGTGCCTCAAGATAATAGCGCATAAATGCTGATTCTTGTGGGCGCGGATCAACATAAAGAGTATTGCACTCTGGACATAAAGAATAATCAAATCCACTCTTGGTAAAAGCATGTTTTCCTTTAGCCTCGCAAGCAGGACAATTAACCTTCTTCTTTACGGCATCAGCAAAATATGTAGT
>JAOZRJ010000042.1 GCA_029931885.1 Candidatus Omnitrophota bacterium
TGCACTAATTTAATCTTTGCTCCAGAAACCCGCGATGCGATTTCATAAATCAAAAATGTCGGCTTTGCGATAATAACCTCATCGCTCGTACCAGCAAACGCACGCGTCGCTAAAACAATAATCTCATCAGAACCATTCCCAAAAATAAGCTGTTTTTCCGAAACCTTAAATTCCTTAGCCAAGGCTTTACGGAGATAAAAACAATTTCCGTCAGGATACCGATTAAGCTCTTTGAGTTTCTTTTTAATCTGGAACAAAACCTTCGGCGAAGGAGGATAAGGATTTTCATTCGAGGCTAATTTAAAAACGCTTTTTAGACCCATATCCCTTTTTACCTCTTCTACGGGCTTTCCCGCTAAATAAGGTTTTACTTTTAAAACATTCTTTTTAGCAATTCTTCTCATAATTTTATACCGGATATGATCCTAATATTTTTAAATACTTACATTTCTTTTCTAGCTGATTTAATGCTCTCTGAACATTTTTATCCAACTGATGTCCTTCAAGATCAACAAAGAAATAATAGTCCCATGCTCTCTTTTTCGATGGTCGCGATTCAATTTTGGTTAAATTAATTTTATTACGACTAAAAGGCATCAACATCTCATGCAATGCTCCCACCTTATCCTTCGTCGAAAATAAAACTGATGTTCGATCCTTCCCTGTCTGAGGAACATCAGTTGAAGAAATTACCAAAAATCGCGTAATATTGTGAGAAAAATCTTCGATACCCTTTTTAACAACTTTCAAATTATATGTCTGAGCTGCTAATGCCGATGCAATACAAGCAGCGCTCTTCTTTTTTGACGCAATCTGAGCTGCTCGCGTAGTTGAAGATGTTTCAACAAGCTCTGCTTTCGAAAGATTATTCCTGAGCCAATTACGGCATTGACCAAACACCTGCGGGTTTGAATAAACTACTTTTATAGTCTTTAGATTTCCCTTAGACAAAAGATTATGACGAATTTCTAATAAAACTTGTGCACAAATCTTTAAATCTGAATCAACTAAAGGATCTAGTGTATGCGTCACAGCGCCTTCAATCGAGTTTTCAATAGGCACAACACCATAATCACAATCACCTTTTTCCACTCTTTGAAAAACTTCAGGAATATTGCTGCAAGGAACATATTTAATTTGTGAACCAAACTTCTTTCGCGCAGCTAGATGCGTAAATGAAGCCTCTGGCCCCAAATAACCGATCTTCAATTCTTTCTCCAAAGACAAAGACGAAGACATAACCTCACGATAAATCGCATCAATAGCCGAAGGAATTAAAGGCCCTTTACTAAGTTTTTTAATACGATCAAGAACTTCTTTCTCTCGACTCGGGGCATAAATTCCTTTTGATGTTTTTGTTTTCTCTTTTCCAATCGCCAGGCTTAAGTCCGCACGATTATTAAGCAAAGCAATAATTTTTGCATCAATAAAATCTATTTTTTTACGAAGATTGAGGATGCTCATCGTTCCCTCCCTCACTGTTTAAAGTCGTTTCTGCACCAACAGGTGCATCTACATAATTCGTTTCTTGTTCCTGAGAAGAATTCTCTTCTTCGACGGAATCATCTTGTCGTTTTTTATCTTCTACACTTTCCCCTAAATTTAATTCACCTTTGTCTGAATCCAAAACAGCACGCTGTTTAAACTCCTCAGATATTTTTTGAAGAGCATGAATCTTATCCTCACCTTGTCCTTCAAGAGAAGCGAACTCTTCAAGCTTAGGCAAATCAGAAAGTGAATGCAGACCAAAATATTCTAAAAATTGTTTTGTTGTTCCATAAAGATACGGTTTTCCAGGAACCTCTTTACGTCCGGTAATTTTTAATAAATCTTTTTCTAAAAGATGATTAACAACTCCATCAGAATTAACTCCACGAATTAACTCCACGTCAAGCCTTGTTACCGGCTGCTTATATGCCACGATTGCCAAAGACTCTAATGCCGGCTTAGACAATTTTTCTTTCTTTTGTGTTCGATAAAACGCACGAACAGATACCACATAATCCGGATTGCTCAACATTTGATATCCGCCAGCAATTTCTGCAATAACCATTCCTCTTTTTTCTTTTTCATATATTTCTTTTAACTTCTGAACAGACTGCCGCACAGCTTTTCCATCAACATCTCCCAAGACTTCTTTAAATTGCTCTAAACTAATCGGTCTCTCGCTTACAAAAAGTAAAGCTTCAACAACACCTTGAACATAATCCGAACTTTGATCATCCATTATTTTTTACCCTTTGCTTATAAATTTCATTTAAAAGATCTTCAGCACTTTTAGCCTCATTAGATCGTTCCAGTGCTTTTTGAATCATATTTAACGCCTCTTGTTTCTTATACTGAAGCTGTAACAAAACAGATAATACCTCGTCTTGAAAGCTTGAAATCTTTGCATCTTTTTCAGCAACGCCTTTTTTATCTTGAATAAGGCCAAACTTTCCAACTTTTCCTTGAAGCTTAGCAATAATTTCCTTTGCTCTTTGCGTTCCTATGCCAGGCAAAGTTTTAAGAAAACTTAAATCTCCAGCATCAATGGCCTTAACGATTTCAGAAATAGGCTTATCAAGCGCCCTAACCGCAGCCCTCGGTCCAATCCCTGAAACTTTAATAAATTGCTGAAAGAAATCTTTTTCAATCTCATTAATAAAACCTACTAAAACCGGAACAGCGCGAGACGGATCATTTTGAATATAATGATACGTGATCAAATTTACATTACCGTTATCATCCACCTGAGCGTCTAGTCTCTGTAAAACAGGACCTGGTACAATAATTTCATAATATACCCCTTGTACTTCAATAACAACGGCATTCTCTTCTTTTTTAAAAAGTTTACCGGCGATTCTAGCAATCATATTTTATTCCGGTTAAGATTTATGTATCCTAGCGCCAACGCTAAAGCATCACTTGCATCAGAAGTTAATTGATTTTGATCAATATTAAGAAGACCTGAAACCATTGCTTTTGTTTGTTGCTTTGTCGCAGATCCGTTCCCTGTTAAAGCTTTTCTAATTCTCTTAACACTACTCTCTGCCAGCATAAGATTTTTCTGAACACACAAAAGATAAACAACACCCCTAACATGTCCTAAAATTGATGCTGTGGTCGGATGACGAGAATGTGTATATAATTTTTCTAATATTAAAACATCCGGCTTATACGATGAAACAATGTCCTCTAGATGGATATACATTTTATAAATACGATTCTGAATAAGATCCTTTGCCTTAGGCTTGATTTCTCCGGCTTCCAATAATTTAGTTTTTCCACCATGAAAATCAATAATTCCATATCCTGTCACAAGTGATCCAGGGTCAACGCCTAAAATTCTCATCTCTTTTAACCAACTTCTTCTATTTCACTATCAGGAATATCAAAATTAGCATATACAGACTGAACGTCTTCTTGATCCTCAATCGCCTCCAACAAATTCAAAACCTGTCTTGCCTCAGCGCCTTGAACTTTTACCGTCGAATTAGGAATCATTGTCACTTCTGCAGATTCTGCTTCAATATTCTTCTCCTGTAAAGCCTTTTTCACATCTTCAAAATTAGCTGGATCTGTCGTAACCTCAAAATTATCCCCTTCTAATACCAAATCCTCAGCTCCTGCATCCAGAACAATGTTCATTAGTTCATCTTCCTGTGCTTTTTGTGTCGAAATAACAATAAAACCTTTCTTTGTAAACATCCATGCTGTGCTACCTGCCCCTGCTAAACTTCCATTCTTTTTATTTAAGATATTTCGAATTTCAGCAACAGTTCGATTCTTGTTATCTGTAATTGTTTCAATTAATAAAGCAACTCCACCTGGAGCATACGCTTCAAAAATAGCTGTTTCATATGTAACTCCCGGAAGCTCCCCTGTTCCTTTTTTAATCGCATTATCAATATTATTCGCCGGCATATTAATAAGTTTTGCACGCTGCACAGCTGTACGCAAACGAATGTTCATTTCCGGATTTCCACCGCCGTCTTTGGCTGATGTAATAATTTCACGAATAATCTTTGTGAACGCAGCACCTCTTTTTGCATCTGTTGCTGCCTTCTTATGCTTAATACTTGCCCATTTTGAATGTCCTGACATCTCTTCTCCTCCTTAAGTTTTTATTATCAATTTATACTAATTATTAATTTTTAAAAAAGCAGCCAATAAGCCGAGTTTTGTTTCCCTCGATTATTTTATAGGCGAGGTTATGATCATTCGACTAACTCTAGAAATTACTTTCTAGACTCTTGCGGCCTACCCGAGAATCATGACGAAACGGATCGCTTCGTTCTCAAAAATGAGATTTTCTCCTATTTGGCCTTGCTCCATGCAGAGATTGCGGCGTTTCACTCCCTTAAAGTTTCCTAAAAGGTTATCGTCACTGTAGCTCTAATCCTCCTTTGCAAAAAGCAAAGTGTCCTGCATTAACAGAATGCATTATCCTCTGGAGCTCGGACTTTCCTCCCCGAAGTAAAACTTCAGGGCGATCATTTAGGCTGCTCTTTTTATTTCAAAGAATCAGACGCAAGCTTGTCTGCCTGCGTATTTTGTTCACGTGGAACATGCTTCAAGTCAACCTGCTTAAATCCTTCTAAAAGATGCATAACTTGACTATAAAGATTCTTTAAGTTTAAATTCTTAACCTTATATTTTCCTGTAACCTGACGGCAAACTAATTCACTATCCATAAATACTTGAATCTTTTCAGCCTTTAAAATTAACGCCTCTTGAAGCCCATAAATTAAAGCTGTATATTCTGCAATATTGTTCGTCGCATCGCCAATTGGTTTAGAAATTTCTTTTATTATTTCTTCTCCATCAAAAACAATAACGCCAACACCTGCAGGCCCAGGGTTCCCCTTGCAAGCCCCATCAACAAATATTTTAAACACCTTGCTCAAAGTTCTTCCTCGATATAAAGAATTCTTGCGCATGTTTCACAAAAGACTAAGTTCTCGTGTATCTTAATTTCATTAACTTGCTGGGCTGGAACCCCCATATAGCATCCTGAACAAGTATTGTTTATAACAGGAACCATGGCTAAGCCTTCTTTACCTGTTAAAATTCGTTCATAGCGACTTAAAATTGCCTCATCAATTTCAACTATCATTTGCTTGCGCTTATTTTCTAAAAGCTTAACTTTCTCCTCAAGCTCTTTAACTTCTTCCTCAACTTGTTTTTTTTCATCTAAATACTTCTTCTCGGACTCATCTAAAGCATCTTTTTCTTCCTGAAAATTCTTATTAAGATTATCAACTTCATCAAAAAGTATTAATATCTTTTCTTCAATAATAGATTTATCTGCCTTTATATTCTCAATCTCCGTTAATTTTGCTTTATATTCTTTATTTGTTTTTAGCTGTGACAAATGTGAATTTGCTTTTATGATATCATCCTCTTTAGCCTGCAAATCAACTTCCTTCTCTTTTCGTTCTAATTGCTTTGTTTTTACCATCTCATCTGATTCTTGCAAATGCTCTTTCTTCATTTCATGTCTTTGCTTGGACTCTTGGAGCGAAGCAGGTTTTTCTTTTAACTCTTTTTTGTGCCCAAAAATCTCCTCATCAATTTTTTGCAATTCAACAAGCTTTCTTATTTGATCCTTAACCGAAATGCTTACCATACTTAATCCCTTCTATAATATTTAATGGTGGTCACAAAAGGCTCAAGCCTTCGACCTCTACCATATGAGGGCAGCACTCTAACCAGCTTAAGCTATACGCCCATTTTCTTCTGGGCCCACCAGGACTTGAACCTGGGACCAATTGATTATGAGTCAACTGCTCTAACCAAACTGAGCTATGGGCCCGCTAAATATAATTATATTATACTTATATGCTTATAAAAATGTACTTATATTCAATAATAATAAAATGAAAGTTAGTATACCAGATTTCTTATCTATTGTATAGGAGGTTTTATGGGACTTAATCTTGAAAGCTTAAAGATTAAAAAAGTTATTTTTCGACTTTTTGAAGCTCTTTTTGCCTATCTTTTGCTAAATCGGCATTCAAAAAAGAAGCGTTTTTAGGTAAAACTAGATAAAATTTATCCAAATAATCAATTTCAATGATGGCATGACTAATTATTAAATCAAGAATATGGCCGCCTCTTTTCCGACTGTCCTGTAAAAAATGCATATGGTACTCTGGGACACCAACACCCTTAACATAAGTAGGTGAATAAAACCCAACCGCCGTTCCTTTTTTATTATAAAACTCAAAAACAACCTGATTTTTTACAACTTCAGCCAAGGGTGGATATGGCTTCTCTTGTTTTGGAACACTACGAGCCTTAACATAATCAAAAGTGCCTTTAATTTTAATAGCATAAAAAATATTCTTTGTTGGAAGCAATTTATCGATAAATTGTTTAAGCTCATTAAAGGTCAATTTCTTTTTAATAACAATCCTCTGTTCCGGCCTAAAAAAACAGACATCTGCAAAAGGAGTTTTTGTTTGCCCTGAAACACGATATGCAACGCCATCAGTTTTTATCTGATAAAATCGTCCATCAAGAGCAATCATTTCACCATCTATCCCATCAAATGTGCCAATCCCAAAATTTCCGTGTTTTTTAAGCTCGCTAAATTTTATTTCCCCGTCATAAGCTCCATCTAAAAGTGCATCAATGGTTGAAACCTGATAAAGAGTATCTTTTGGTTTATTTTCCCAAGAACAAATTAAAGAAATAAAAACCAAAAAAACAATAACAACCCAATATATTCTTTTTATTCTCATAAAGCCCTCCTCGATGAATAATATTATATCAAAGTATTTTTAAATAAATAATGATTTATATAAAGAGCCTATTTTCATAAAATGAAAATAGGCTCTTTTATTATTCACTTAACTTTCCCACCATCTTTTTACAAAAGTACTTCTCCTTCTTTACCTGTCATGTCTAAAAAAGTTTTAAGCCTTCTGGATCTTGTTGGATGTTTTAGTTTTCGCAAGGCCTTTGACTCAATTTGCCGGACACGCTCACGCGTAACTCTAAAAACGCTTCCGACCTCTTCAAGCGTTCTTGTAGATCCGTCTTGGATCCCGAAACGAAGTTCTAAAATCTGTCTTTCTCGATCATCCAGAGTCTTTAAAACTTCCATAATCTCTTCCTTAAGCATAGAATGAACCGTTGCATTTGCCGGAGAAACTGCCTTTTTATCTTCAATAAAATCACCAAAGTGCGTATCACCTTCATCGCCTATCGGCGTCTGAAGTGAAATCGGCACTTGAGATATCTTCAAAATTTCCTTTACCTTTTTGACGGCTATACGCATTTTCTTACCAATCTCTTTTGGTGTTGGCTCTCTCCCTGTATCCTGAACAAATAATCTTGAAACACGAATAATCTTATTGATAGTTTCAGTCATATGCACAGGAATGCGTATAGTTCTGGATTGATCCGCGATAGACCGTGTGATAGCTTGGCGAATCCACCATGTCGCATACGTAGAAAATTTATATCCTCTTTGATATTCAAATTTTTCAACCGCACGGATCAGACCCATATTTCCTTCCTGAATTAAATCTAAAAAAGATAGTCCGCGATTAATATACTTTTTAGCGATACTAACAACTAATCTCAAATTTGCCTCAACTAAAGCTTTCTTTGCTCTGTTAAATTTTGATTGGCGAACTCTAATTAGCCGATATTGACCTTTTGCACGCTTTAGCGGCTCATCCAACTGTTTTAAAAGATCTTTACGTTTTTTTCTAAGCTCAGTGACTTTAGGAACCTTCTTTTGTGATTTTAAAGTTCTATCAATCCTATCAATTCCTCGAATAATCTCACGAAATTTCTTCACTGTCACTTCATTAATCGTAGAAGTGATCTTAAACTGAGCAATGATTTCTGCCGACTGATCAGCTCCTCTTCGAGAATGACGCGCCTTATGAATCAATTTCTTTAAATCCCTCGATAAAACTTTTCGTCTTTCAAGCACATCTTTAACAACGTCCTCGACGTTTATTTCTTCATTCAAAGCTCTACTAATGAGATTAATAGCACGCTGACGAGCAAAATTAGTTTTAAAAAGAGCT
This sequence comes from Candidatus Omnitrophota bacterium, assembly GCA_029931885.1. Next base: position 8,031 of record JAOZRJ010000042.1, read on the forward strand.
TCTGCAAATCGTATTTCTGTTTCCTCAATACGTTTTGCAAGAAGAATTTCTTTTTCGCGTGACAATAACGAAATCGATCCCATCTGCTTTAAATACATTTTTACTGGATCATCAAGAGGAATAAATTTATCGCTATACGTTACCTCTTCTTTTTCTTCCTCATCAGTTCCTCGCTTTAAACTTTTAGAAGGAGTTTTGCTCTCAATATTCATCTCCTCATCGGAATTAACAACACGAATGCCTCTTTTTTCTAGAGAATCAAAAACCTGATCAATCTCACCAGAAGATTCAACTTCTTTTGCCAACGTCTCGTTGACTTCATCATACGTTAGAAACCCTTTACTTTTTCCAAGTGTTAGGAGTTTCTCAAGTCCATCTTGAAGCCCTTTTTGCTTAACAACTTTCTTTCCCATGTATTACCTCTTAATTAATTGATTAAATTTCTCTTTAAGTTCTTCTAATCTTTCATGATCGCCTTTTGATTCTGCCTGCTGAATTTCATAGCACAGATCTTTTCGCCTTAATTTCATCCGATCATTTTTTATACGATTAATATAATCTTTTCTTAAAATATTCTTATCAATTTCTCCAGAATCATCTGCTGATGCCGCCAAGCTTGATATGAACTCAAGCGTTTCTTTGTCATTAAAGAAATGTATCAATTTTGAGACACTAATATTTTTTTGATTTCTCGATAAATCAAAAATTTGTTCAACAATTGGTCGAACAAGGTCGTCCTGAAAATCATCCGCTTCGACCTCCTCGCAAATCGAAGAAATCATACTTTCCTGTTCCAGCATAAGACGTAAAAGACTTCGTTCCGCGGCTATTACTTCTTTTTTCTGAATTTTAGAATGTCTCTCCTGGAAAGTATTCTGTCTTGAAGGAGCTAAAAGCTTATTCAATTTTATTTTTAAATCATCTTCTGAAACCAAAAGCTCTGAAGATAGCTTCCGTAAATAATTTGATCTAACTATAACATCTCTAATTTTGCTAACAGCAATTAACATTTCAGAACAAATCTTTGCACGTTCTTCCGGAATCAATTGATTATATTTTTCCCTTACCATCTCAAGTTTATAGTCAAAAAGGCTTTTTGCAGATTGAACACGCTCTTCGAATTGTTCAATGCCAAACTTTCTGACAAAGGAATCAGGATCTTCCCCTTCTTCCCCTAAAGTAACTACTCGAATATTCACCTCTTCATGCTTACTTCCTTC
>JAOZRJ010000043.1:0-5421 GCA_029931885.1 Candidatus Omnitrophota bacterium
TTTCCAAAAACCAAATAATCAGCGCCTAACAATCGTCCGACCTCTTGCATCCGTTCAACATCTTCTTCTGCCCCAAAATATCTTTCTTCCTTAATCGCATCAATCTTGGCCCGTTCAACTACATTAAAATTACGAATCATCAAATTTTCGATCGCCGATAGTGCCAGAGTATTGATCCCTTTAATCGTCGACCCATCGTCACTGATCTCTATGATAGCAATGGTTTTCTTAAATTGCCGAGCGGCAGCTCTTTCAGCAGCTGTCGGCTCAACAACTGGCATCGTTGAACAGCCTATAAAAAATACAACGGTTAAACACGTAATTGAAAGAAGCATCACTTTCTTGAATTCTTTATATACAGCCATTCATCCTCCTCTATGGTTTTCTTTTTTATAAATCCTGCTCTGTGACAACACCAAATTCATCTCTTAATTTATCAAGCAAAGAATTTGTTAATTTATCAGACGGATCAAGTTTTTTTGCTTTTTGAAGATACTCCAAGGCTTTTAGATAATTCTCATTATCCATGGCCATAATGCCAAGATTCCTCCAAGCCGGAGCAAAATTAAGATTAATCTCAAGCGCCTGGGCAAATGCGCTATCTGCCGTTTCAATACGCCCGCCCTTGTAATTACATTCTCCAAAATCATTCCAAATCCTAGGATTATCCGGATCACAATCAATCGCCTTGCGATAAATTTTATCTGCTTCAATAAAATCTTCATTTTGCAGCTCTTTTTTCGCAGCTTCAACTAAATTCTCGCAACCCTTCTTAAGCAATGATTGAAGGGCTGCATAAATTCCCTCTGAAGAAATCTCATATTGAATTCTTTTTGATCTCTTAAGGCTCTTTTTATATTGATCCATTTTATTTAACAACGATTGAATTTCTTCTCGAGATCTTTTTGAAATAATCTGCTCAATAACAGCTCGACGACTCACTTCAGAATCATTTTTAAGATATATCGTGTTTTTTATATACTCATCATCACTTTTATCTTCAATATTATCCAAAATAAGATAAAATTCTGAAAGTTTAGTTTTTTGAAGTTCATCATTTAATTTGGTAAGCGATATTTTAGTTTTATCAAAAAAATTGTCGGCTACATTCTGAAATTCCGCAAGATTAATCTCTCTTATTTGTTTTGAAAGAATATTAATTTTATAATATTTTTCATACTTATTTTGCAATTGTTGACTCACTTCATTCGATATTGAATTTTTCTTCCATTTAGAATGAAGTGCCCAACTCGTAACCGGTGAAACATGATAAAACACAAACGGCCCTTTAAAAATTATCTTGGTTTTCCATTTGGTTTTTGAAGTACCAATTAATTCAGCAAGGTCACTGAAATCTACGAGATTTATAATTTGATGGGTTTCTGTATTGAGGCAGTATAAAGAAACTTTTTGAAATATATATTTCGGCTGTCCTCCATCCGGAAAACGCGAAATACCTGTCGCCGGACGGTAAGCTGATGTTGAAGCAATAAAAGCAATTTCATTAACATTTTCCACATTGCGAACTGCCCCACAATAGGGATCATATTGCAAATGGATATTGCCTGAATAGCAAGACGATGTACAAACCACCACTATTACAATACATACAAACAAGAATATTTTTTGTACTAAGTTCTTCACTTTTTATACAATCTTAACAAATGCTAATTATCAAATATTAGTTTTAATAATTAGTATACATCATAAAAATTTTTTAAAAAAGGTAATTATTAAAATATCATTTTAAAGAATAGGCAGAATGGTGTTTCTGAAAAGAATTTAACGACCTCCAGGCTACCAACCTGAAGGTCATAATCTCATAAATTATTAATATAAAGAAATGGCACAGGACGGTTTGTCCTGTGCCAAATTTACACCACCTAAATATTCTTTACTGCCTCTAATACCCGTATTTTTTGTAATCAGCGCCGATTTCTTCCATGTCGCATTTCATCGGACCATGAAATCCAAATGGAGTTTCGGTAAAAAATGCACCAATAACATCTTTTTCTATAACTTCTTCACGGCCATCCTCTAGACTAAGGCTTTCGGCTTTTTTTGACACCTTCTCCTTTGCCATACCCCGAATAAACACAGGAATTTTCTCAATCAACTTATTAAAAATCTCTTCCGCTTGTTTATTCCACATAATTTCCATCTCACCCTTTAAAGGTATCTTTTGATTTGCTTAAGTGCTTGCTTGCCGGCAAAAATTTATGATAAACCTCAAGGACATCATCGTTTTCCACGTGAAGAAAATGTCCGACATCCTTAACTGTTATCAAGCGACAATTGGGAAGTTGCGCTGCCAAAAACTTAACGTCATCTAGATCTGTTATGGTATCGTTTTCGGCCCTTATCAATATGGTTTCAGTATGAATATTCTTAAAATCAACAACTTCTCCTAAATTCTTTTCCGAAAGGATAAATAAGCCATGATCGCAAAAGGCACGCAAACGCTCCTTGCTCATATTACAAAATTGCTTATAGATGCTATTTTTCATTTTCTCAGGCAAATCCTTTCCGAAGCCCTTAATCAGAACTTTTGCCATCTCTTGACGATTATCCGAATCAACACACAATCCTTTTTTAATTGTTTCAACCATAATTTTATTCGGCCGCGTCCCTAAACCTCCTAAAAGCATACGTTTTATTGCCTTCGGAAACTTCGCCGAAAAAGCCAAGGCTACAACTCCTCCCCATGAAGCCGAACATATCGTAACATCCTTAACGCCTGACGCCTTAACCACTGCTTTAAGAATATCAACCTGCTCATCAATAGAAATATGATCAGATCCTGAGAGAACCTTGCCTTTTCCCTGTCCCGGAAAATCAAAAACAACAACCCTATATTCACCGGAAAATCTTTGAATAAAGCTATGCCACATGGCCATAGATTGTTGAACGCCATTAAGACAAACAATATGAGGCCCTCCATTACCGTAAATACGGTAAGGAATGCAAAATCTTCCCTCTGTTACACTTTTTTTAATCATGGTAAATGATGTTCTCGTTTTATTTCTCAAAATAATTTCCTGTCGGTTAATTAGCTTAAAAACAGCTAACTCATTTAGATCGTTTCTAAATATTCCACGACATACCTACCTTCGCCAAAAAATCAACTTCTTCTAATATGTGACAACCCAAGGGTCAATCGAATAAACTTTCTTTTTTAATGCGCTTACAGAGCTTGTGATATCAAAATGTAATACAACAATCTTGCCTGTTTTAAAGTCTTGAATGCTTAAATCATCATAATATTGACTTTCGGCAAAGACATATGCAGATACCGCACTTTGGCCATTAAGCTCCCATCGGACGCCCCTTTTGCCAAAATGCTTCTCGACATACTCCTCTTCCTGAATAGAAATATTTTGATTGAAAACTTTTTCTGCGCAATCAATGGTTTTACATTGCGAAAAATCACAAGCATCCTTTATTTGTATCGCATCCTGAAAGTTTTTTCCACCGCTAGAATCATTGATAGAGCTTAAAAACTCTGAATCATTTGCCTTCGCCCAAACAAAAGTCGAAGAAACAAAAACTAAAAATAAAGAAAATATTAAATTTGATATAAATTTTTTCATAGTTAAGGAATATTTCATTATATTATGCTGTTTAAATATTTATTGCCATCGTTAATAGTTCTTAAGAACTCCGGATATTTCCTCGCTGGGATAACAATCTCTGTTACTTTCTCATGGGTTACATCTTCAAAAATCATGGTAACACCCTTACGCCCTTCCTCATCAACAAAATGTTTAACGTAAAGACTATGCCTTGATCCCAGAAAATCCCATTCAATTAATTCATTAATCTTTGCCATAATAAACGTATTCCTTTTTTAATTTTTGTCTTTTTTGTTCTGATTTTCTTGTAATATTTTCTTAATATCAGAAAGATCAACATATGTACTTATTAACTTCTTATGCAAACGACTAGAGGCATCTTCATCTAATCCACTCGAGCAATTAGGACATTTTTCCAAAAGATTTTTACTGAAATCTTTAAACAATTCTTCTCTCAGTTGATTTGCCGCATTAACTAATATTTCATTTTCTAATAAACAATCTTTTCTCGGTCCCATTCTTCACCTCCCAACCTTAATGTTTATATCCAAAACAACGTGCTATCTCTCATTTTTTTCCTAAAGAGCAAAGGACTTCGTAATTAATCGTACCTGCGGCTCGGGCAAGCTCTTCAGCCGTAATACATTCTTTCTTTTGACGTCCCAGCACGCAAACTTCATCGCCGACTTTTGCATTTCTTACGTTTGAGACATCAATCATGATCTGATCCATAGTAACAGTGCCTGCAACAGGACATCTAATGCCACTTACAAGCACAAAAGCATTACTGGAGAATGCTCTTGAGTATCCATCGCTATAGCCAATCGAAACCGTAGCAATACGCATATCTTTTTTAGCGGTAAAGGTGTGTCCATAGCTGATTTTGCGCCCCTTTAAGACATCTTTTAAAAAACATATTCGTGCCTTAACACTCATCACAGGCTTTAATTTAATTTTAGCCTTAATTTTTTGCGATGGATAAAGCCCGTAGAGCATTATCCCTGTTCTAACAAGATTAAAATCTTTTTTATGATAATTAATCAGCCCCATGCTATTTGCAGCGTGAACAAAATGAATTGGTACAATATTTTCGCGAACATCCCTTACCAGAGACAAAAATTCTTTGATTTGCATTTTAGTAAATTTTGGATTAGTGTCTGCTACAGGAAAATGGGTACATAAGCCTTCTATTTTGAGATTTGATAAACGCTTAATATCTTTAATAAAATCAAAAGCCTCTTTATGCCAAACTCCTAAACGCCCCATACCGGTATCAATCTTGATATGAACAGAAAACTTTATCCTCTTCTTTCCTGCAATAATATTAAGAGCTTTTGCGAGTTCGAGAGTGCAAAGTACCGGCGTAATCTTATGTTTCACAAGAAAAGATGCATTTTGAGGCAATACATTTTCGAGCATTAAAATCGGTTTTTTAACTTTCAGGCTTCGGATAGTAATAGCCTCATTAATATCTGTAATCCCGAAAAAAGAAACACCTTTTTTATTTAAAACTTTAACAACTTTCTTCAATCCATGACCATACGCTTGAGATTTAACAACCGCTAATACCTGGGTATCTTCTCCAGCATATTTCTTAATTTGTGCAGCATTATAAACTAAAGCTTTTAAATCAATTTCACTCCAGGACATTGGCGGACATACCGAAAAATCATTCTTTTTTCTCATCGGCGCACCTGGCAATCTTTAGGATATAGATATAAAGGTTTAAGCTCATCAATGTTTTCTATTTTCTTAGCTGAAAACTTCTCGTAAGATAATTCCATTAAAGATTCAGCCCTTGGATTCCAATCGCTTTCTTTTGCAAAAGATACGTTAACAGCCTTTTTCT
>JAOZRJ010000043.1:5431-9242 GCA_029931885.1 Candidatus Omnitrophota bacterium
TCGCCCACAAAAATACAGTCTCCTTTAATATCTTTCAAAGCATCCTCTATTGAGACAAGCTTATAAGGTGAGTTCCTTTTAAATTTCTCTTTTTTTATTCCGTAACGCGCCGTATAAACTAGATCTCTTTTTGCATCACAGACAACACAAATTTGGCTGACCGCAGAATCAGAAACATTCTTGGCAATCGCATCAAGGCTGGAAATTCCGACAACGGGCTTTGCCATGGCAAATACAAACCCTTTAATTGTGGACAATCCCACACGCAAACTTGTAAATGATCCGGGCCCTAAACCTATAACAAATCCATCAATATTCTTAAGAGGAATCTTAACCTTTCTTAATATCTTATCTACCATCGGAATAATTAATGAAGATAAACTTTTGCTGAGCTCAACTTCGTGAGAGGCAAGAATTCTTCCTTTTTTTGAAACGCTTAGGCTGAACTTCTTAGTTGAGGAGTCGATGGCAAGTATGTTCATTTATTTAAAACCTCTAAAAGCTCTTTATATCGCACACCCTTAGGTGAAATCGTAAAAAGGCGCTCATCTTCACTTTTATGCTGAATTTTAATAGATAAATATTTCTTAGGCAAAAGATTTCCAAGCTTATCTGCCCATTCTACAACCGAGATACCTTGTCCATAAAAGAAATCTTCATAGCCGATAGACTCTATTTCTTTAGTCTTTTCAATTCTGTATAAATCAAAATGATATAAAGGTATCTTTTTTGCAGGATGAACATTCATGAGGGTAAAAGTTGGACTCTGAATATTCTTATCTTCTGTTTGAAGACCTCTTGCGATACCTTTGGTCAAAACAGTCTTCCCTGATCCAAGCTGTCCAAAAAGACAAATAATATCTCCTGGCTTTAACTTTTTACCTAAAGAGATTCCAAAGCTAAGTGTTTCTTTTTCACTTTTTGATAAGAATTTTATTGCCATAATTAAAAATGTTTATATCCTTTTGGAGTTAATTTCTGAATTTTTCCTTTTTTATCGCGCAGCTTAAGTCCTTTATTTTTCTCAACAATTTCCCCAATGCAATAAAACTTAAAAGCATTTTGCTTCTTCTTTAAAAAGATATCCGCTTTTCTTTTTGAAAGCGTAAAAATAAGCTCAAAATCTTCTCCATCACAAAACGCATTGGATAATGTTGCATTCTTAGAAACAGGAATTCTTTCTTTATCAAGAAGCGCTCCAACCTTACTTTGCTTTAAAATATGATTTAAATCCGCTAAAAGCCCATCAGAAACATCAATCATCGCATTCGGCTTTAAATGTTTCATAAGATATTGGGACTCTTTAACGCGCGGGATAAAACTTAAATGTTTTTTTGTCTTTAGTGATCTTCCCAGCGGACCTGTGACAAAAATTTTATCTCCTACCTTCGCCCCGGATCTTAATGTTAAGTCTTTCTTTTTTACCTCTCCTAAAAGAGAAATGCAAATCATCATCTTTTTAGTGGCGACTGTATCTCCGCCGACAATGCTCACACCAAATTCTTTGGCAATGGCATTAATCCCCTGATAAACATCCTGAATGAAGCGTGTAGGCGTTTTCTTTGTTGCGCCTAAAGATATAACCGCAAACTTTGGGCTCCCTCCCATGGCTGCGATATCGCTAATATTCACCGCCAATGCTTTTCGGCCAATTAATTTGCGATCATTCTTTAATGTAAAATGAACACCTTCACTTAACATGTCTGTTGTTAAAAGAAGATGTTTGGATCTATTAAACGGCAAAACAGCAGTGTCATCGCCAATACCTTTGATAACGTCTTTGGAAATAGGCGCTGACTTTGATAAAAAATCTATAAGCCCAAATTCGCCAAGACTGGATAAAGAAGTTTGTTTTTTAAGTTTCATTTTCTTAAAAATGCTTTCTTAATTGATTTTTTAAATGGAGAACGAATAATTCCAGCTTCTGTCACAATCGCAGTAATCAAGCTATTAGGCGTTACATCAAACGCAGGATTATATGTTTTAACATTTTTAGGAGCAATACGTCTTTGTGCTATTTGAGTAATCTCCTTGGAATCTCGCTTTTCTATTGGTATCTTTTTCCCTGTTGAAATCTTTGTATCAAACGTTGACTTTGGCGCCACGATATAAAAAGGAATTTTATGATATTTGGCTAATACAGCCAAGCTATATGTTCCGATTTTATTAGCAGCATCACCGTTTAAAACAATACGATCAGCGCCAGCAAAGATCATATCAATCTTGCCTTGAGCCATCAAAGTCGCAGCCATATTGTCACAAATAAGCGTTGTATCAATTTTTTCCCTTAAGAGCTCCCATGCTGTTAATCGCGCACCCTGCAAAAGCGGACGAGTCTCGCACGCATAGACTTTAAATTTTTTCTTTTTTTCTTTAGCCGCATACATGACACCTAAAGCAGTTCCATAATCAACAGTAGCTAGAGCGCCAGCGTTACACACCGTCAAAAGCGTATTTCCATTTTTGATAAGCTGTGCGCCAAATCGGCCCATAGTTCGGCAAACTTTACGGTCGTGCTCAAAAATGGTAAGGGCCTGTTTTTTCAATAATTTTTTAAGTTCTGCAACAGAACATTTTGGGTTGTCTTTTAAAACTTTTTTCATGCGATCAAGCTCGTTGAACAGATTTACAGCAGTAGGACGAGACGAACCAATGTATCGGCACAATTCAGAAAACTTTTTCTCAAAAACTTTTCGATCTTTAGTTTTAAATTTCTGAATTCCCAAAAGAACGCCAAACCCGGCAGCAGCACCCAGCGCCGGAGCGCCACGCACACTTAAGGTTTTGATAGCGATCCAAAGCGTTTTAACATTTTTGCAATTAATAAATTGTAATTTTAAAGGAAGTTTTCTTTGGTCAATAATGCGAACGTAATTATTTACCCATTTAATCGTTGGAATAGACATTCTACTTTTCCTTATCAAGCTCAATTCTAGGAAAAAGAGCTTCGTGAATTTTTAATTTTGTGCCCGACTTTAATTGTCCCCATTCAGGCTTTGTGTCACTTGCGCCTAAAATGTCTAAAACCTGTTTAGTTTTAGCTGGCATAACTGGCTTAAGATGTATCGCGCTAATTCTTAAAGCCTCCGTTGCTGCATAAAGAATTGTTCCAGCGCGCTTCAGGTCTGTTTTTGCAACCTTCCACGGTGCTTGATGTTCGAGATAAGTATTTACAAAACGAACAAGCTTCATGGTTTCTTCCACAGCTTCATGCACTCGCATTTCTTTAATCAAATCACGAGTTTTTGCATCCAAAGCATCGACGATCTCTTTTACTTTTTCATCTTCCGAGGTTAGCTGATCACATGCCGGAATCTTTCTGTCAAAATATTTTCCAATTAATCCGCTAACGCGATTAAGCAAGTTGCCAAAATCATTGGCCAAGTCACTGTTGTACCTTTTAATAAATGACTCAAGAGTAAAATTGGCATCTTGACCCAAGACCATTTCACGCATCAAATAATATCTAACCGCATCAACTCCGTATTCATCAACCAAATCTAAAGGATCAACAATGTTGCCCAAAGACTTACTCATTTTTGTATCACCGATTAGCCACCAACCATGTGCAAAAATTGTCTTTGGCAAAGGAACGCCTAAAGAAAATAACATCGTCGGCCAATAAACCGAGTGCGTTGTCAGAATATCCTTGGCCATCAGATGAATATCAGCTGGCCACCACTTCTTAAATTTCTTCTCATCTTCGCCATATCCCGGCACTGTAATATAATTTAAAAGCGCATCAAACCAGACATAAGTTACATAATCTTTATCAAATGGAAGCTCAATTCCCCAGCTCATACGCTCTTTA
>JAOZRJ010000254.1 GCA_029931885.1 Candidatus Omnitrophota bacterium
GTAACTACTCAGGTACCTCTCTTTATTTGTTTTTACGTACGGTAAATTTGTAAATCCCTTTTTTTTTGTTTTTTAGCTGGACTCATTAACAATCAGCTGGTATAATTGACGTATGCAATCAAATAGACCACTGCCCATTGGTGATATCCGAGACGTTCGGCGACTGCTTGCTGAAAATCCCTCCTGGCACCGTACTCAAGTTTCACGGGAACTTTGTACGTTATGGAATTGGCGTAACGCCAACGGACAGCTAAAGGACATGGCTTGCCGTACGCTTTTATTGAGACTTGAACGAGACGGACATATTACGCTGCCTGCTCGACGTAGAGAAGCCGCAAATCATTCTCGGGGTAATGTGCCGATATTCGTGAAACACTCAACCAAAACAATTTCAAGTGACTTTAAATCCATTGCGAAGATAAGAATAATTCTTGTACACCCAAAGTCTGAGCATCATTCTCTATTCAATTGTCTTTTAGCTAAATACCATTATTTGGGACACCGGACAACCGTCGGCGAAAATATGCAATATCTGATAACCGACAGTTCTGATACTCCACTATCTTGTGTGTTATTCGGTTCCGCAGCCTGGAAAACGGAATCTCGAGATATGTTTATCGGCTGGGATCATCGAACACGCGAGAAAAACGTTAATCGAATCACAAACAACACAAGATTCTTGATTCTTCCGTGGATAAAAGTTCCCCATCTGGCCAGTCATATTCTTGGTAAGGTATCACGGCGCATAAATTCTGACTGGATCAATAAATATGGGCACCCTGTTTATTTACTTGAAACTTTTGTAGATCAAAGCCGGTTTAAAGGTACTTGTTATAAAGCCGCTAATTGGATTTATACGGGGCAAACAAAAGGACGTACTCGTAACGATCGAGATAGGTCAATAAAAACAACTATTAAGGATGTCTACGTTTACCCCTTATCCAAAGACTTCCAAAAAAAGTTAACCAATGACTAATAAAAAAGCTGCCAGAGTTATATATCAGTCCGGCGAAAAAGAGGCGATTCGGTTTATTTGTCAACTATCTGGAGAATTACAATCGGCCCGGAAGAAAACAATAAAACTTGAAAAGAAAATTTGTATCCTGGAAGAACGTTTAGCAAAGAATAGTCGCAACAGTCATAAGCCTCCTTCTTCGGATGGCCTAAACAAGCCAAAACCCAAGAGTTTACGACAGAAAACCGGAAGAAAAACAGGGGGACAAAAAGGGCATAAAGGATATACGTTGAAGATGGTTGAACATCCCGACCATGTAAAAGTTTATTTTGTTGACCAATGCGAAAAATGCGGCTGTTCGATCAAGAATGAACCTTCCCAGAGCATTGAAAAGAGACAAGTATTTGATATTCCCCCAGTCCAAATAGAAGTTACTGAATATCAAGCCGAGATTAAAAAATGTCCATTATGTGATCATCGCAATAGTGCCGCATTCCCGGAAGAAGTGAAAGCACCAGCACAGTACGGTTCTCGTCTAAAATCGATCATAACTTATCTTAGAATTTATCAACTTTTGCCATATCAGCGTACAGCTGAATTGCTACAAGATTTATTCAATGTCCACTTAAGTCAAGGAACGATAGCCACTATCACAAAGGCCTGTTCTGATATTCTCCAAAAACCTTTGGAACAAATCATAAACTGTCTTATAAAATCGGATGTTAATCATTTTGATGAGACAGGTTGTAGAGTGAAAGGTACACTCCAATGGATGCATGTAGCCTCAAATCTTAAATTTACTTATATCGGAGTGCACCCTAAGCGTGGGAAAGAAGCACTTGACTATATCGGGATACTTCCACGGTTTAAGGGACGTGCCATTCACGATGCATTTAAATCGTACTTCCAATATGATGGCCTTCATGGTCTTTGCAATGCTCATCACCTGCGCGAATTAACATATCTCTACGAGCAAGAAGGTCAGAAATGGGCTCAGCAAATGAAAGATTGTTTGATAGACATAAAAAAAGTAGTAGAACAAACGGGGCAAGTAGCCGATCGATTGCCTCAATATGAACTGCAAGAATTTGAGACACTCTATCAATTGATCCTTGAAGCAGGCTGTTATAAAAACCCACCACCGGAGAGCAATTCCAAAGGTAAAAATACCAAGGGACGTCCTAAAAAAACAAAGGCAAGAAATTTATTGGAGCGTCTTTCTCTGAGAAAAGAAGAAACTCTCGCTTTCATGCATGATTTCAACGTGCCTTTTGACAACAACCAGGCTGAAAGAGATTTTCGAATGGTGAAGGTTCAACAGAAAATATCTGGAACTTTTAGAAGCAACAAAGGTGCTGAAACATTTTGTCGTATACGCAGCTATGTATCAACTGCAAAAAAGAACTCCGTCAATTCCATTGAAGCTCTCTCTGGTGCCATTGCTGGCAACCCCTTTATGCCCACACTGTCGGCAGTACCTGAGTAGTTAC
>JAOZRJ010000255.1 GCA_029931885.1 Candidatus Omnitrophota bacterium
ATTTTAGTAAATATAAATACGAGCAAGAAAAAAAAGAGCGGATGGAGAAGAAAAAACAAAAAGTCACACACTTGAAACAACTTCGGGTTAAGCCACGTATTGATGAGCATGATTATCAAGTGAAACTGAAAAAAGCAGTTTCCTTCTTAGATAACAAAGACAAGGTAAAGATTAATTTATTTTTTAGAGGACGAGAGATGGCCTTTAAAGAGCAAGGACGAGAGGTTTTGAAAAAGTTTCTCGGTGACCTAGAAGAACATGGACAGATTGAAAAAGATCTCAATATGATGGGACGTGTTATGTCTGTTGTTGTTGCTCCTAAATCGAGCAAGAAATAAAAGTCGTAGAAAGGGAATACAATGCCAAAATTAAAAACAAACAGGTCTGCTGCTAAAAGATTTAAGAAGACCAAAACAGGAAAATTAAAAAAAAGAAGTGCCGGAAGAGGGCATATTTTAGGAAAAAAGAAGAGAAAGAGAAAACGTCAGCTTCGTAAAGATGGATATCTTTCTTCAGGGGATGAGAAAAAAATTAAGAAGATATTGCCGTATATTTAAAAAAAGAAGCATTATTTAAGGAGGGTTTTATTTCATGACGAGAGCTACAAGCGCTGTTGCATCACGCAAGCGAAAAAAGAGAGTCTTAAAAGCAGCAAAAGGACAGTTTGGCCAACGAAGCAAGAGATACCAACAGGCCGATCGGTCTGTTACAAAAGGACTGGCATATTCTTATCGAGATAGACGTGTTAAGAAAAGAGAAATTAAGAGCGTTTGGATTGCTCGTATTAATGCTGCCTGTCGAGAAGCTGGAATTACTTATAGTCAATTTATGAATGGATTAAAAGAGGAAAAAATTGAGCTAAATCGTCAAATACTTTCCGAGCTTGCGATCAGTTCACCGTTGGCGTTTAAAAAGTTGTTAAAAATTGCTAAAGAAAAGAAGGCTTCAAAGACAGTCGCAAAATCTGCTGCAAAGACTACAGTAAAATCTGGCAAGACAAAAGAAAAAGCATAAATTTATTTTAAATTTTTGTTAAATATAAATATTTAATTATATGAAAATTACTATTGTCGGAGCTGGGGTTATTGGATCGAATCTTGCTAAAGATCTTTCAGAGCAAAAGCATGAAGTTTATATTGTCGAAAAAGATTCTGAAGTAGCAAGCAAAGCAAATGAAAAGATCGATGCTAAGGTTCTTACAGGAGAAGGATCTGACCCTGAGGTTTTAAAGCAGGCTGGAATTGAATCAGCCGACCTTGTTATCGCTGTAACAGCATCGGACGAAACAAATTTTGTTGTAAGCGCTCTCGCCGAAGCTTATGGTGCAAAGAAAAAAATTGCCCGCATTAGAAAACTTTCCTTAAATCGTGCGTTAGAAGAATTTGGAACCTCTCATTTTTTTATTGACGAAATAATTAATCCTGAACAAGTTGCCGCACAACAAATTGTTAAAATTGTTAAAGCCCCTGGCTCTCATGAAGTTGCGGATTTTGCAGATGGAAAGATTTTTTTAAGATCTTTTGTTATCCCAGAACATTCGCCATTTTGCAATGCTAGGCTTAGCGATTTAAAGGAAGACGATTCTCCATGGCCTTTTCTTATTATTGCCATTAAAAGAGATAAAGATATTATTATTCCTAAGGGTGATGCTCTTTTGCAAAAAGGAGACCGCATTTATGTTCTTTTGCCTGCAAATTCTTTAGGAGAATTTTTGACATTTATAGATCCGGATACAAAACGACCGGAAAAAATTGTTATTTATGGTGCAACAAGCATTGGGGAAAAGGTTGCTAAAGATTTGTGTGGATATGTCCGTGATATTATTATTTTAGAAGAAAATGAAATAGAAGCACAAGCTATTGCCGGACGGCTTGACAAAGTAAGGATTATTAACGGATCACCCTCCGAGGCTGATATTTTAAAAGAATGTGGCATTGAAGCAACGGATGTTTTTATTTCAGCTTCTAATAATGATCATTCGAATCTTGTTAGCGCTGTTTTGGCCAAGAAAACTGGCGCCAAGAAAACAATCATTATGACTCAACAACCAGATTATATGTCTATCAGAGGATCTTTGGATATTGATGTTATGGTTAATCCTCGATTCTTGGCTGTTGATCAAATTCTTCGGTTGGTAAGAGGTAAGGGCGTTAATGCGGTGACAAAGCTTGCTGGGTCAGATGCTGAGGCTTTAGAAATGATTCCGGAAGAAGGTTCAGCAATTACAAAAGCTCCTTTAAAAGATATTAAATTCCCAAAGGATGCTATTATTGGTGCCGTGTTTCGTGCAAACGATGTTCTTTTGGCTGATGGTAATATGCAAATCCGTGCAAGTGAACGGGTTATTGTTTTTTGTCACGAACAATGTGTTGGACAGATCCAAAAACTTTTTACACGAAAAAAAATATTCTAACATTATCTTATGCACAAAAAGATTGTCG
>JAOZRJ010000256.1 GCA_029931885.1 Candidatus Omnitrophota bacterium
TGCCATTAATTCCCATTCAGCGCCATAAACTCTAATTAGAGTCTCTCATCGTCTTTGAATTTATACAAACTATTTTATTGCTCCCAAAATCATATTTGGGTGATAATGCGGCATACACTTCTTTAAATTCATCGCCGGCATAATCCATAAAATAATCACCATCTTTCTTATTCAATCGATCAATAGTCTTTTGAATTTTTGGCGCAATCATTTTAGCAGTTTTAATAAATCCACGCAAGTCATCGCCGGCGATGTGTTGGACGCCTGATGATTTTCCGTCTGCGTCACTAGCAAAAAGTTTGCCTGATAAAGTCTTAGTTTCATTCAAGACTTGTCTATTGGGGAACTTAATGGCCCCACCCATTTCGTCTAATATTTCAAGATACTCATCAATTTTATTCATCATCTTCCTCGTAGTCTGTTATTGTAGTTGTCGAAGGCTCATCTGCCCTATCTTCAATCTCTAGAACAGGCGCCAAGTTATTTGCTGTAATTTCGTATTCTTTAAATTTCATATATTCATCACTGTCTTGTTCTTTTATATTGAGAGTCAAGACCATATTTCGAATTCGTTCTGAGTCACGTCTGATATAATAATAATTACACTTGGCTGTAAATGATATGATCGTCTCGAATAAACGATCATCCATGATGCCGAAATCAGTATCACTCCCTCCCGGCACAACACTGACCATATTAAATCCAACAGAATCCGGCTTAAAATTCGGTCCAAGTACATTAATATCCAATGACAACGTTGGTGAGAAGTAAGGTAACAACTCTTCTATAATCTGATATTGATCATCTAAATATTTACAAAGGATGCTCAACTCCAAATCAAGACTATAAGGAACGGGAACCATTATCCGTTCCAATGAACCTGTCACATCGTCAGGATCAACGGCCCGGACTTTATGAAACTTATTGAACTTACGTTCACCATCAAAGTTAAATCCAAAAACATTAAGACTGGCCCTCGGCAACACATTGTTGATATCGATTAGGGCGGTGTTATTATTTGGACTGGTTTGCGTGGCTGATCGTAGAACATCCAAAAATTTCTCACGGTGACCAAAATGAATTGGTGGTCGTATATATTTCGATGCAACACCATTTTCATCATATCGTCTAACGTGGATGCAAGTTGACAAGAAATCTAAAAAGGCTCCAATCACTTTGCGAGTAACAAAATGGCTGTAATATGTATTAGGTGCTGATAGTATTGGCATGATTAATCTCGTTCCAATTCATTGACGAATGGCAAAGTCACTTGGCGAACGTTGTTAAATGTATTTTTTACTTTTCTAACTAAAGTTCGGTATTTATTCCTAGTAACTCGATTCTCTATTGCATTTTCAAACTCTTCAAGATCTTCATATATCGAATCTATTTCGTCACCGATACTTGATCGTGTAGTTTCTAAAACTGTAACTCTCGTAGCTAAATCCGCCGCTTCAAGTTTCGTAACTTGTGTTTCTAGTGAATTTATCTTATCTCTATAATACCAGGCAGATCCAACCACTGTCAACACGATCGTCATGATCAATATCGTGTCCTTCAAACTTAATGATATACTAGTTAATAAATTATCCAACGATAATCGCTTCTTAGGCACTTCCATTTCATCCGTCATTTATAAACTCCTTATTGTAAGTATTTATCTGTTATGAAAACAAACCATCACGCTCAGAATCGTCTACTATGTCCTCTCGTTCTACTACTTCATGGACTGGCGTTATTAAATTTTCTATTTCTTCATCCATAACGTTATCTAATGATTGAATTTCTGATTCTTCAATTTCATCCATGTCAATATCTTCGTGCGAGAAATTATAATGCTTACAGTTTAATTGATAATAAACACCATTGATTGTCACTACCTTTTGGATCTCGAACATCTTATTCGTTTTGAAATAATAAAGTAAATCACCTTCTTTCGGAAACACATTATAAAATTCAAAGTATTGTTTGGTGGCATTGAAACGACCTTCTCCTATCTCTGGCACGTAACCAAACTTCTGAAACATACCAGCATCTTGAACATAAAAATCATCTTCTGATTCATCAAATGTCAATCGCAACTCGGTGCCTGTTTTCATCGTTTTACTCAAAAACTCACCGTAGATCTCATCTAATTGAGCATTCACAACGTCAATATATAAAACATCCTCTCCATAAAGATAGGTGCTTTCATCCATTAAATTCAAATACGTCTGTCTCTCGCCGTCAGTCGTTTCAGAACGATTGATCTTGAAAGGATAATTTGTTCTCATTTATATCTCCTAATCGTAATAACTGTCATCTATGCCAAACTTTTCTTTAAATTTCTCCGCGTCATTAAATATAGGATCGCCACCCAACGTTGAAAGAAAATTGACTGTACATCCCATGATACTGGCTAACATTCCCATCGAAGGCCCGGTGCCA
>JAOZRJ010000257.1 GCA_029931885.1 Candidatus Omnitrophota bacterium
ATAAACGGAACATCTAATTTTATTTTAAGTGAAATGACACAAAATTTTTGCTCATTCTCTGAAGCGCTTACAAAAGCACAAAAAAAGGGGTATGCAGAAAGCAATCCAACACTGGATATTAACGGAATGGATGCTGCACACAAACTTGCGATTTTAGTTCGTCTCGCAACCGGAAAAACTATTAAATTAAAAGATATTCATATAGAAGGAATTACTCAAATTTCACATGATGATATTGAATACGCAAAAGGCCTAGGACTCGTCATTAAGTCTTTAGCAATTGCAAAATTAAATAATAATGCAATTGAGCTACGTGTTCACCCAACGTTAATATCTGAAGATCATCCACTGGCATCAGTAAACGGAATTTTTAATGCGATATTCTTACATACAATTCCGCAAGGCGATATCTTGTTATATGGAGAAGGGGCAGGTCAAATGCCGGCAGCTTCTGGAGTTGTAAGCGACTTAGTTAATTTAGCAACAAAAGGTAAGCATATCGCAAGAACCAGAATGAAAAATATTTCTTACGAAAACCAATCAATTAAACTCAGAAAAATCGACAAAATTGAAACAAAATTCTATATAAGATTTATGGCTCTTGATCGACCTGGAGTTTTGTCTAAAATTTCAGGAATTCTTGGAAAATATGGGATTAGCATAGGTTCTGTTAATCAAAAATTACACAAAAAATCTTCGGCTGTTCCTGTAGTCATGCTGACAGATCTTGCGAAAGAGAAAAAACTCCGCTTAGCTCTTGAAAAAATAACAAAATTGTCAGTAGTCAAAAGTAAACCTGTTGCGATTCGAATGGAGACGATCTAATGAAATGGGAAGGTATTATAACAAAATACAAAGATTTCTTACCTGTATCAGATAAAACGCCTATCATTTCTCTTCAAGAGGGAAACACGCCTCTAATCTTGTCGAATTATCTTTCAAAAGAAATTGGCCTTGATGTTTACCTAAAATACGACGGGGCCAATCCTACTGGATCGTTTAAAGATCGAGGTATGACCATGGCCATTTCTAAAGCCAAAGAAAACAATGCCACGGCAGTCATGTGTGCTTCAACCGGAAATACATCTGCATCCGCAGCAGCTTACTCTGCCAGATGTGGATTAAAATGCATCGTTCTTATTCCAGACGGGAATATTGCCCTTGGTAAATTAGCCCAGGCCATGATACATAACGCACAAGTCATTGCCATTAAAGGAAATTTTGATCAAGCATTAACGCTCGTCAAAGAAATTACATCAAATTATCCGATTGAGCTTGTCAACTCTCTTAACCCTTTTCGAATCGAAGGACAAAAATCTGCTGCATTTGAAATATGCGACTTTCTGTCTGATGCTCCAGCTTTTCATGCTATTCCAGTTGGAAATGCAGGAAACATTACAGCCTACTGGAAAGGATACAACGAATACAAAAAGGCTGGAAAAACCACTCAATCGCCTATAATGTTAGGATTCCAAGCAGCAAAATCAGCCCCAATTGTCGATAAGCGTATTATTGAAAAGCCAGAAACCATTGCAACGGCTATTCGCATAGGAAATCCTGCGAGCTGGAAAGCAGCTGAAGCAGCAAGAGACGAATCAGGTGGACTGATAGAAAAAGTCACTGATGAAGAAATCCTGGAAGCTTATAAAATATTGGCTCAAAAAGAAGGCATCTTTGCCGAACCAGCATCAGCGGCATCAGTTGCAGGAATCTTAAAGTTAAGCAAAAATGACTTTTTTAAAAATAAAAAAGGATCAATCGTCTGCACGCTCACAGGTCATGGGCTTAAAGATCCAAATTTAGCAATCCAAAACGTCAAACAACCAATAGTTCTTAAACCAAATTTAAAAGATATCCTAAAAGAAATTGGCTTATAACGGCTCACTATATAACAAAAAAATTCTTATCACATGCGGGCCAACATGGGTCCCAATTGACAGCATGCGCGTTATTAGCAATGCTTCGACAGGGGAGATTGGTCATCGCATATCACATCTTTTATGTCGAGAAAGCGCAAAGGTAACTCTTGTTCAAGGCCCAGTTACTCACCCATTAAGACATATTCCTTCAAAAGTCTTAAACTTTCATTTTTATAATGAACTTTCAGCTCTCATAACGCAAGAGCTTAAAAAAACCTCTTATGATGTTATTATTCACGCTGCTGCAGTCTCAGATTATAAGCTGCGTACACCATATTTAAAAAAAATTAATTCTAATATCTCTCACTTTAAGCTGGAACTTGTTCCAACGCCTAAGATTATCAATAAAATCAAAAAACTTAACCCAAAAACTTTTCTTGTTGGATTTAAATTAGAATCAGAAACAAAAAAAGAATTTTTAATTTCCAGGGCTTCAAGTTTAATTAAGAATGCGCATTGCGATCTTGTTGTTGCAAATATCGCTGCTGGAAAAAATTATAAAGGTTT
>JAOZRJ010000044.1 GCA_029931885.1 Candidatus Omnitrophota bacterium
AACACAGTTACGCCTTTGGACAGCGATAAAATTGAGAGCGTGGGAAAGGTTGCGCCGCATTGTGAAATTAAGATTTTTGATGAAGAAGAAAAAGAATTGGCTTCTGGAGAAATTGGAGAAATTGTAATTCGTGGTTGGATTGTTATGGACGGTTATTATAAGGATCCTGATTTAACTAAGGATCTTATCTGGAATGATTGGTTTCATACGGGGGATTTAGGCCGGTTCGATGAGGAAGGTTTTCTTTATATTGTTGGAAGAAAAAAAGAAATGATTAAAGTGGCGGGACAAATTGTTTATTCTCCTGAGGTGGAAACAGTTTTGCATAAGCATGAGGCGGTAAGCGAAGTTGCTGTAATTGGTATTCCGGATAAATTGCGAGGAGAAGCGGTTAAGGCATTTGTTGTTTTAAAAGAAGAGAATAGTCAAAGCCCGGAGGACTTAAGATTTTTTGCTAAGGATCATCTTGCGAATTTTAAAGTTCCTCAAGAAATTGAGATATTAAAAGAATTGCCAAAAAATAGAACTGGAAAAATAGATAAAGAAGCTTTAAAGGCTTTAAAGAAAGGAATTTAATTATGGAGGAAATGAAGCGTGATGTTCATATGACAGGAAAAGATTTGATGGGCATGGTTCAGCTTCGCCCGGAAGATATTGGAAAATATGCTATTGTTCCTGGTCCAAAGGAACGGCTGGATAGCTTGTTAAAAAAGATCGAAAATCCTATTAAGAATTTTACTTTCATGGAATATTCAATGTATACAGGTGAGTATCAGGGCGCAAGAGTCACGGCAGTCAATGGTGGACGTTTTTCGGCTGATACCGCGATTACAACAGAATTGCTGTGTAATGCAAAGCCGGAATATATGATTCGTATCGGAAGTTGCGGATCATTAACTGAGAACATTAAGATAGGAGACTTGATTGTCGTCGATAGCGCTGTGCGAGGAGATGGGGTGACGCCTTATTATGTTGATAAAGATTTCAAAACCGTTTCAGATGTGTTATTAACAAAGGATCTTACAGAAATGGCCAAGGCATCCGGGCAGAATGTTCATATTGGAAAAGTTTGGTCAACAGATGCGATTTTAAGGGAAACCAGAGAGCATGTTGGCAATGCCGTTTCTCAAGGAGCTGTTGCAGTGGACATGGTTAGTTCTGTTTTCTTAACATTAGCACAGCTGCATAACATTAAAGCGTCTGTTATTTTAGCGGTAAGCGACAATGTTATTTCTGGTGAAATGGGATTTATGGATCCTAATTATTATATGGCTGAAGGTTCTATGATTTCTGTAGTACTTAATTTAATTAAGAAATTAGAAGGAAAATAACATCGATGAAAGAATCACTTCTTTTTTGGCCGGCGTATTTTAAAAAGGACGTATTATTTGTTCTTGATGAAACGCTTATTCCTGAAAAAGTAAAATATGTTCAGATTAAAACAGTTGCGCAAGCAGTTAAAGTTATTCGCGATATGAAGACGAGGGCTTTTGGTCAGTTTTTGGTAGTTTTAAGTACGTTTTTATTAGTTTTAAGGAATAATAAAAAGAGCTCTGATAAAGTTTTAATGCAAAAAATTCAGAAAGCTGCTAAAGCGCTTAATGCGAGCCGGCCAACGTTTCCTTTTTCTGAGGTGACATCAATGATTTTAGGCTGGCTTCAAAAGGCACAAAAAGAGAGTTTTGACCTTAGACCTTTCTTAGAAAAGAATATCAATGGATTTTTGGAAGGGATACGTTATCGTCGCTTAGATCGCGTAAAAAGAATAGCGGATGTCGTTAAAAATAATCAAACGGTTTTAACACATTGTAATGTTTCAGGTGAGCTTGTGATGGCGGCACAAATTTGTAAAGAGCAAGGTAAGGCTGTTCATTTTTTTGCAACAGAAACGCGGCCATATTTTCAAGGAGCAAAGCTAACATGTTGGGAGCTTAAAAAGTCAGGATTTGATGTGACATTGGTTGCAGATAATGCTATTGGGACTCTTTTGCGCGACGGTATGATTGATTTAGTTATTGTAGGGTCGGATAGATCCTGTGCAAATGGAGATTTTGCAAACAAAATCGGAACTTTACAAATAGCTGTTTTGGCTAAAGAGTTTGGTGTGCCGTTTTATGTGCTAACTCAGCCATCAAATAAGGTTAAAAGAGGAAAAGATATTCCAATAGAAATTCGAGATGAAGACGAACTTCTTAAGGTTAAGGGAAAACGTTTTGCACCAAGGGGCGTTAAGGGATTTTATCCGGGATTTGACGTAGTGCCTCGTAAATTTATAACAAAGGCCATTGAAATTGATGTTAACTGAGAAGAAGAATTCGATTATTTTATTGAATGGAGTTTTTAAAGACTCTTTCCTTGAAATTCTAAAGAAAAGAAATATTAAAAAAGTTTTTGTTTTAGAAGGGCGTCCATATTTAGATGGGGCAAAAATTTTATGCACAAGGTTATTAAAACATAAGATTCAACCTGTTTTAATTGCTGATAACATGG
The DNA here is from genome assembly GCA_029931885.1 of Candidatus Omnitrophota bacterium. Next base: position 2,491 of record JAOZRJ010000044.1, read on the forward strand.
CAGGATTTCTGTTTTATAAAGATTTAGTCAAAGAGATATGGATTTCTTATCAAGAAACTAGTAAAAAAAATGTTTTATGCAAAATCGGAGGTCTTATTCTAAGCGTTATGGCTAAACATCACAAAGTACCCGTTAACGTCTTTCCGTCTGGAAAGAGAAAGAAATATATTGCTGACCCAAAAGAAATCTTTTCATTCAATGGAAAAAGAGTGGCAGCGAGAAACATAGATGGATTTGTTCCGCTATTGGAAGATGTTCCTAAAAAATACATAACGGAGATTTATACATGCAAAAATTAATAAAAGAAATTATTGAAATTGGAAAGTTACTTTGGGATAAAGATCTTGCTTCTGGTTTAAATGGAAATATTAGTGTTCGTGTTGATGAGAAAAGTTTTCTCTTAACAGGGCGTGGAACTTGTTTGGGGCGTTTAAATAAAAAAGATATTGTGCATGTTGATCTAGCGGGTTGCGTTATCGGTAAAGGTGAGGCTTCATCAGAAAATTTGATGCATCGGGAAATTTATAAAAGTTTTCCTGATGCAAAAGCTATTATTCATACACATCTAACCTGTGCAAGTGGATACTTTGGCGTTAATGAAACTTTGACCCCTATTACATTTGAATCCAGGCTTTATCTTGGTGAGATTAAGGCTGTTAATCAAACAACACCTACGGTAACAGACGTTGGTCCGGTTATTGAGGCTTTAAAGAACAATAACATTATGATGCTTAAATCACATGGATCTTTAGCAATAGGAAAGAATCTTTTTGATTGTTTTTTGCTGACGCAATGTCTTGAGGAGTCCGTTAAGATGGATGCTATTAGCCGACTTTATCAGAGAGATACTGGAACGAAGAATCACGCGCAAAATTCTGAGAAATCTTCTAGCTCAAAGAAGTTTAAGCTTTTTTCTCGAGAACAGATTGATGAAATTGTTCGACTTGTTAATAAAGACCAAAAGCTTGCTGAGCTTGGAAAGAGTAGCAGCATGACTATGGATTTAGCGGTAAAACTTGATGAATGCGGCACGGCATATAGTTTTAAGTTTGAGAACGGAAGAATTATTGATGTCGTAGAGAATGATAATGCTGAATTTGTTGTCTCTGCACCTGAAAAAGTATGGAGAGCGGTTTTTGCGAGAGAGATAGATCCTTTTGTGGCTACAACACAAAAGAAAATGAATCTTAAGGGTGATTTTGCCAAGATTTCAAAATGGTATGCACCATGCAGTCGACTTTTTGAGTTATGGCAGAAAGTAGAAGTTGAATAATGAGTAAGATAAAGCAATATCAATTATTTATTAACGGTTCTTGGGTCGCCTCTAAAAGCAACAAGGTAATCGATGGCATCAATCCGTCGACAGATGAAGTCGTTGTCCAGATTGCTAGAGGAAATTCTGAAGATACAGTAAGTGCTATTTCAGCAGCAAAACAGGCCTTTGAAGACGGTACTTGGTCGAGTTTAACAATTAAGGAGCGCGGTCAACGTCTCGTAAGGATTGCTGAATTAATTCGAGAGAACGCTAAAGAATTGGCAGAGCTGGAAAGCCAAGGCACTGGAAAAACAATTAAGCATGCAACATTTATTGATGTGCCGACAATCGCAGATACTTTTGAATATTTTGGAAAAATTTCAGATGATATTTTTTCTAAGAAGTTAAATATTAATGCGCCTGTTAATAGTAAGGTTTGTTATGAGCCTGTTGGTGTTGTTGGTGCGATTGCAGCATGGAATTATCCTTTGATCTTTTTCGGATGGAAAGCGGCCCCAGCTTTAATAACTGGTAACAGTGTTGTCTATAAACCATCAAGCATTGCAAGCGCGGCTATTATGAGGTTAACCGAGGTTATTCAGGATGTTTTACCTAAAGGCGTTTTAAATGTTGTGACGGGGTCAAGCGAAGTTGGCCAAGAGCTTGCAAAATCCATTGATGTTGACATGCTAACACTTACAGGCGGAACAAAGACAGGCCAAGAAGTTATGAGGTCTGCTGCTGCGAATACTAAGAAATTATGCCTTGAACTCGGCGGGAAATCACCCAATATTGTTTTTGCTGACTGTGACATAGATGCGACTATTGGCGGAACAATGTCCGCTATTTTTATGAACCAAGGACAAATGTGCGTTGCGGGTTCTCGCTTGTTATTGGAGGATAAAATTTATGATGAGTTTCTCGAGAAGCTTGTTTTAAAAACAAAGCAGTTAAAAATTGGTAATGCATCAGATTATTCTACAGATTTCGGACCTTTAACAAGTAAGACACACAGAGATTCTGTTTTAGATTTTATTGAGAAAGGCAAAAAAGAGGGTGCAAAACTTGTTTGTGGGGGAGAAGTACCACAAGGCGATGATTTTGAAAAAGGTGCATTTTTAGAGCCAACAATTTTTAGTGATGTTGATAATTCTATGACGATTGCTCAAGAAGAAATTTTTGGGCCGGTCCTAAGCGTCATCAAGTTTTCTAATATAGATCAAGTTGTAAAGATCGCGAATGATAGTAAATATGGTTTAGCTGCGATGGTTTGGACAAAAGATTTAGAAAAAGCGGAAAATGTTTCGAAACAGCTTCGATGTGGAACAGTATGGATTAATACATACGGAGGGTTTTATCCTGATGCTCCGTTTGGCGGTTATAAGCAAAGTGGCTTTGGGCGCGAACTGGGAGTTGAAGGACTTTTAGAATATACACAGGCTAAACATATTTGCCGCGATACGACACCCGGAGGACGTTCGCTCGCTTCATCTTGGTTTTGACTAAAAAGCCCTAGAACGGCGATGATATTTTTAATAACAACGATAATAACTAAATTTAAGAAAATGAAGAAGTTTTCTGGAAGGAGTAAAAAATGAAAGTTTTATTTTTAACACCGCCTATACCAGGCTGGGTGACGCACGGAGATCATAAAGCACCAAATCAATATTATGCACAGCTTGCCGCGTATATTAGAGAAAAGAAAGTTGCTGATCCGATTGTTCTAGATTGTAAAGCCCTTGAGCTTAATTATGATCAAATGATGGAAGAAGTTAAGAAAATAAATCCCGACGTCGTCGTGATGGGAGATATGTTACACTGTACCGGCGGTTTGGCCATTATTTGGCATTTTAATGAAAGCGCCAAGCTTATTAAAGAAGCCTTGCCAGAAACAAAGATTGTTTGTGGAGGCCTTTGGTATTCTGCCATTTATGATAAAGAAATGAAAAAAAGCCCGCAGATTGATTTTATTATTGCCGGAGAAGGTGAGCTTACCTTAGAAGATCTTCTTAATAATTTGAAAAATAAAACTAAAGAATTTAAAGATATTAATGGTTTAATTTCACGTGATGATGAAGGTAATGTTTATGCTGGGCCTCATCGCTCATTGATTCCGGATTTGAATGTTTTACCGATGCCGGCATATGATTTATTTCCTATGGATAAATATGTAGGGCACACTTACTGGAAACCGTTTTGCGAACTGATGACTTCACGCGGATGTCCTGGCGGATGTAATTTTTGCTATGAATGGAGTCTTTATGATCCGCGCTTTAGTAAAACAGATTTTGTTTCTTGGCGAGGATTTTCTGCACAGCGTATTTGTGATGAGTTTGATCTTCTTGAAAAAGAGTATGGGGTAAAAGTGATTGTCATTCAGGATGATGCCTTTAATGTTGATGGAGAGAAAGTAAAAGAATTTTGTGAGGAAAAAATTAAACGGGGTAATCAAATAAAATGGATTTGTTTAGGGCGCGCTGATGATTGGGCTAATCAATTGGATCTTGTTCCCTTGATGGCAAAATCCGGATTTTTTATGGGTCTTGTTGGTATTGAGGTTTCTTCCGACGAGGAACTTAAGAGGCTCGGTAAAGGTGTGACCATTGATCAAATTCATAAAACCGTTTCGACGTTTCGGGAGAATAATGTGGCCACTGTTGGAACAGTGTTGATTGGGCTCGAAAATGATGATGAGGCTGCAATAAAGAAGCGTCTTGAGGTGGCTGAGAGAATTGATCCTGATATCTTAGCACTTGATTATGTGATTCCTGTTCCTGGTTCTCAACCGTGGAGCAAAGCAATTGCCAATGGATGGATTGATCCGGATAGTATTAATTTAAAGGTTTGGGATTTTCATCAGCCAGTTGTACCTACAAAGCACTTAAAGGTGGAAGATGTCGGCCGTTTAGGCAGCTGGTGCATGAGAGAGTTTTATTCGAAACCAGAGAGAATTCATCGAATCATGGAAAGTGAATATGATGATCTTGCAAAGTTGTGTGTTAAGGATTTCATGAATAATATTTCAAAATTCGAAGCTGTTTCGAAAGGAGAATCAACACATGTCTGATTTTCAAAGACAACTGGAGTGGGAAAAGATTTCCCTTGAAAGATTTGAAATCATGATTAAAAAATTACCGCTGTTTCATAGAGGTATTGCTAATGAAATTGTTTTAAAAAAGGCGGAAATAAATGCTAAAGATCGCGAGTCAAAGATTGTCGAGGAGAAAGATATTGTCTCTGCTTTTTTTACAGAAGTGCCTAAGGCATTCTACAGTTTGATGATTCGTCTTTTAGATGAAACAGGTTTTAATTATCAAGAGTTTATTCCTAAGGGGGATAAGAAATAAATGAAGATTGCTGTTATCGGAGCAGGTGCTATTGGATCGATTATAGCTGCCTATCTTTATAAATCTGGTGAAGATGTCACGCTTATTGGTCGAGATAGTCAGGTTAATGTTATCAATGAAAAAGGGCTTTTGATTAAAGGAATTCGGGGGCAGGAAACTTTTAAAGTTCCCGCGTTAACAAGATTGGATAAGGAATATGATTTAGTAATTTTTTCTATGAAGACGCAAGATGTTGAAGAAGCTTATTCGATGAATCACGAGTTTTTAGAAAATTGTTTTATTCTTACAGCCCAAAACGGAGTTCAGTCTGACAATTTAATTAGCGTGCATGTAGATAAAGAAAATATTATTAGTAGTATCGTGATGTTTGGTGCGACATATGTTCGTGACGGAGAGATAACTTTTAATTTTGAAGGTGATTGGATTGTGGGTAAGCCTTACGTTCTTAATGATTTCAATGTTCATGAAATCGCTGAAATTTTTAAGAAATCTTTTCCCGTGATTGTTTCTGATGAGATTATCGGCATGAAATATTTGAAACTTTTTGTTAATTTTAATAATTGTATTCCTGCCCTCGTTGGGAAATCTATGCAGGAAACTTTTGCGGATATGGATCTTTGCCGGCTAAGCATTATGCTTTTAAAGGAGGGCGTCACGACGGTTCAGAAAGCCAGCATTCAGCTTGTGTCGTTGCCTAATTTTCCTGTAGAGCGTATTTATGGATTGATTAGCATGCCGGAAGATCAAGCCGCAAATATTATTAATAAGACATTAACGACCTTGAGCCAAGAACCTCTTTATGGCTCTATTTTGCAAAGTATTATGCGTAAAAAGAAGAGCGAGGTTGAGTTTATAAATGGAGAAATAGATGTTCTCTCGAAGCAGACTGGCAGGAAAGCTCCGCTAAATCGTAAAATTGTTGATTTGGTTAACAGGGTTGAACAAACAGGAAAATTTCTTAGTTTTGAGGAAGTTAAAAAAGAGTTTAATTTAATATAAAAGGAAAGAATTTATGCCTAAAAGGAGAGTTGTTATCACTGGGGTTGGTGTTGTTGCTCCAAATGGAATAGGGAAAGAAATCTGTTGGAAAAATATGACAGGAGGCGTATCGGCTATTCGTCGCGTTGAAGAATTTGATGTGTCGATGTTTAACACGAAGATTGCAGCGCAAGTTCGTGATTTTGACCCTGTTAAATTAGGACTGTCTCACGACGAAGCTATCCGTATGGATCGTTATGTTCAGTTTGCGTTTGTAGCTGCTAAAGAAGCGCTTGAAGATTCTGGATTAAAATTAAGTGATATCAACAAAGAACGCATGGGTATATCTTTGGCTAATGCTATTTGTGGTACAAAGTATATGGAAGAAGAATTTGCTCTTGTGACAGATAATGGCAAGAATCCAATTGACCCAACAATTGTTCGACAGGACTTGTATGATGCTTCAATGTTTAATACTCCGTCTAGCGAAATCGCAGCAAAATATGGATTAAAAGGCGTCTGCAATACTATTTCAACAGGATGTACGGCAGGAACAGATTCTGTTGGTTTTGCATATGAGACTATTCTTGACGGTGATGCTGATATTATGGTTACAGGTTCTAGTGAGGCTCCTATTTGTCCTATGACGTTTGCATGTTTTGATACGGTTAATGTTTTGTCAGTCCATAATGACGAACCTGAGAAGGCCTCGAGACCTTTTGATTTGAATCGTAATGGATTCGTTATTTCTGAAGGTGCGGGATTATTGGTCGTAGAAGAGCTTGAACACGCCTTAAAGAGAAAGGCTGATATTTATTGTGAGATTGTAGGATATGGAACAACGTGTAATGCATTCCACATGACAGATCTTCCTCCTGATGGTGAGCCAAAGGCTCGCAGTCTTCGTCTTGCTTTAGAAGATGCTGACGTAAAGCCAGAACAAATTGATTATATTAACGGACATGGATCATCGACTAAGCAAAATGATATTTTTGAAACAAATGCATATAAAATGGTTTTTGGAGATT
>JAOZRJ010000045.1 GCA_029931885.1 Candidatus Omnitrophota bacterium
GCTCCATGGATAATCGCCTCGATTGTATTTCCAAAGGCAAGCTGTTGATTATTATGTCCATGAAAGCCGACTTCTTTTGTCTTTAAGATATCTTTGAATTGCTTTACCAGATCTTCTGTAGATTCTTGATAAAGAGCACCAAAGCTGTCTACAATATAAATGGCCTTAGCAGGAGACTCTTTTTCTGCTTGAACAAGCGCTTCTAAGAGTTCCGGGCCTTGATCTCTGGAAATAGCCATAATATTCATAGTTGTTTCATAGCCTTTTTTATCAAAATCATTAGACATAGCAATCGCCTTATCGATATCTTTTACATAAGTAGCAACCCTAACCATATCAACAGGGCTTTCTTGGGCTGGCTTGACATCATCAATGTCAACACGTCCGATATCAACCATAACAGATATCTTTGTTTTTGATTCTATTCCGTCAACAACTTGATGAATTACATCATCATCGCAAAATTTCCAAGGACCATATTCTTTTTCGGAAAAAAGTTTCTTTGAATTCTTGTATCCTAGTTCTACGTAATCAACTCCAGATTGAGAAATCGCTTTATAAACCTCTCGAACAAACCTAAGATCAAAATCATGATTATTAATTAATCCACCATCTCTAATTGTACAGTCTACTACCTTAATCTGTTCTCTATACATCTAATACTCTCCTTTAAACTAATATACATAGGGTTACTTATTATTATGAAGCATATTGTAGAACCATAATCCCATTCTGTCAATAAATGAGGACATAGTTTAAGGAGCGACATCGCTTGCAAACTATGAGTCCAAATTTAACCTAAGGGCTAAAGCCGCAAAATATTCTTAAATTTGCGCGCCCTGTAAACTCTTGCTATCTTCTGCGGAAACGAGCGGCAAAGGTTGCGTCGCAATCATCAGGACTAAATTTAACGTGCATCATGCCTCCGGTAGATTGCCCTGTAAGCGGATGGATAAAATCTTCCAATGCAAAATCAGGAAACAATTTTAAAAAATTATTAACAACATCTTCATTCTCCTGAACACTTAAACTGCAGGTAGCATAAATCAAAATGCCTGCCGATTTTACTTTCTTGCAAGCAAACTCTAAAATTTCATTTTGAACACAGGCCGAACGGTTACAGGTATCTTCACTAGAAGTCCACCGTAGATCAGGATTTCGACGCCACGTCCCTGTGCAAGAACACGGCGCGTCAATCAATACCCCATCAAAACTATCCTGACTCGAAACAACCTTATCCAAATCCTCTATCTGAATATTTTTAAATTTAGCTCTTGTCGCTCGTTTCTCCACTTCCTTGCTATTGCCTGTTGCAACAACTCTACCTTGCCCTTTCATTTCATCTGCCAACAAAAGACTCTTTCCTCCTCCGCCAGCACAAACATCCCACCAGGTTTGATCCGCGCGAGCATTACAAATAAGTCCCAAGCATTGGCTTGCCAAATCCTGAATCTCAAATAAACCATTCTGATATGATACAACATTCTTCATATTAAGTTTACCACCCGACAGCTTAAAGGCATTTGGAACCATTTTATGTTCAATAAGTTTGATTCCGAGACTATCAAATTCTTTTAACACAGATTCTTTCGCATTATTCTGTACACGTATCCAAACAGGCGGACGACTTTGAAGTGGCTCAATAATTGTTGCAAGATCAAAATCTAAGGCTTCTTTTTTAAACCATTGCGGAACCAAATCAAGACAATCACGCTTTCTAATCTTAAAAGAATAACTTAGACCCTTTATTTTATCTTTAATTAAATCTGGAGAATCCTTCAGCCACGTTGCGTCGACTCCCGCGACGGCGTATAATATTTCCATAAATTGAACAAATGGCTGATTATCCAACCATAAAGCAGCTGATAGCCCTGCACAAAACTTCTTTGACCTTAAAGAATTTTCGGGTTGGTTGCTTGGCAGCTTCCCTCGCACCCAGCCATACCAACGAAAAAGACTAAAAAGCGATTCCGTGATTAAAGAACGATCATTAGGTCCACATTCTTTATGGGTTCTAAAATAATTCTTTATTTCCCGATCCAATGGATATTTCTTTCGCATAACCGAATAAAAAACTTCCGCAATCGCATTCGAGTAGCTCAATGCTTGAGAATAACCATATTTTAAATTATTATTTTCCGTCAATTTAAGCCTCATTTGTACGCACACCTCTCGCCCCCTGGCCAAGCCTTATGAATAATATTTCGGATTGGCACACAGCGAAAATCTTTTCCATTTTTTGTTTTATGCATTCCAAAACGATGGTCATAAACTTCACAAAAATACTTATTATCCTTCAATATCAAATGCTCGCAAGAATCCCCGTCTTTTACTCCACAACACATCCCGCAACTAACACACTTCTCTTCCCACTGGCGCTGTTGACGGTCTTGCAGCTCATCATAACTCTTTTTTTCATCACTTTGTTCTATCATGGATAAAATTATAACCTTAAAACAAAACAGCCTCAAGTCTTATGTTGGGGCTGTTTAAGAGCTGTCTTTTTTTAAACTGACTCCTTCTTTGTTACTTAAGTAGGAGATGCGTACGGTTAAATTTTTTATCTTATTTATTCGCGCCAAAAATACAATACGGCTATCAACCCAATGCCGACAAGATAAAGAAAAAGCGTTTCTTTAACAAAATAAGGATACACCATTAAGGCAATCCCTATAATCATGGATTGAAAGGTTCTATTTTTTTTACCATACAAAAAGGCTGCAAACCCAATCGCGCCAAAAACAACATACGCAATGATGTTTGATGTGCTAAAACTATCTGCTTGTAGTAATTCTATCCCTGACAAAATTTATCTCCAAAGTTTTAAGGTTAAGTTATTAAAAAGGACAAATTGTGCCAAATTTGTGCCAAATAAGTTCCTACAAATCGAGGGGCTTCCTTACGCTTTCCAGCTACGTAACGACTACGTAGTTCACCGCCATAACATCAAAACAGTTGCGCCAACTTTTCGTCCAACAACACCTGATTCAGCAGCTTACCTTCTTTCGCCACAACGTTCGAATCGACTTCACCTTCCAAAAAGAAAATGTCTGCGAGATAGCGGTCATACTTATCACTTTTATGAGTCTGAACAATAATAAATTTACACTTTCCTAGCGTATTTTCAACAAACTGCTTTGCTCTTTGCCCTTTAAGGGTTTTAATCTCGGGGCAATCAATTCCCTTGAAACGTAACTTTTGACGAGTAAGTGTTCCGAAACCGCAATCTATCTGACTCCAAAGAGTGTCGCCGTCTATAATTCTTTCAACGTAGGCCTTATATGTGTATTGAGGCTTCTTGTTTATCATTTCAAAAAGTTTTTGAGAATCTTTGAGCTCTCTAATAATATTAAAACCAAAATCAACAAACATCATATCTTTTTTAGGTGTTAACTTAACGGTCTTTGGGGCTGTGTAGGTGCCAAGCTCTCCTCTTTTAAAATAAAGTTTGGGCACAGGCGCATTGGGATCTATTGGCTTTTTCAAAGGGGCAATATGAACTGTGTTGACCTTATTAGAACGTAAGGTATTTTTAAGTTCACGCGTGGTCCAATTATTCTTAATGGCTCTTTCTTCGTAATGTTTGCGCGCAGAGCTGTCTTCGATCAGGCAAAGGGCCTGATAATGGGTCCAGCCCAATTCTGCAGGCGCCTGCAGAATTGGGAAAGCAATATAAAAACGTCTCATATATACGAGATTTCGGTACGAAAACCCATCGCCATGAAGCTTGCTAAGGTCTCTTGAGAGATTTTCGAGAAGATGTGTGCCGTATTGAGCGCGCGGACTGCTTTCCTGCTCAATTGTAACAATACGCTTTCCGATTTTCCAGTACGCAGTTGCACGTATACAATTGACTGATGTTTTAGCGCTCAAAGTTGCATCGGCATAAAGACTAGAGATATCTCTAACTAGCTCACTATAATCGTTTGTCGAAAATGCTTTCGGCTTAATCTTATCTACTTCCACGTTTTTCTACCAATTGTGAAAAGTGGCGATAAACAGGGAATAATCCAAAGGCCGTATTGTATCTGAGCAAGATTATTAAATCCGCCCATAGCATCTAAAACGAAAATAATTGACGCCACAAATAAAGCATACATTGGAATCATCAACTTCCAATATTTTGTTTTTGGGTGTCTCCAAGGAGTAAATACAAGTATTGAAGACAAGGCAATAAAAAATATTAAAATACCAGCCAAGCCAAGAAACATTTTTCCCTTAACGATCCAAAGAATGCCGAACGCCAACACCCAAATGAACCCGCCCATCCATCCTCCAATCCAGCCAATCTTTTCTCCTCTTCGATCCATTTTTACCTCTCCTTTTTTATTAAAATTGAAATTGCTCGAAACTATAATTACTTCCTTTTCTGAGTCTTTGGGCAAATCTGATTATACGCACAATAAGAACAAGCCATGTAATCCGGCTTGGCATCAAACAATCCTGCACGAATGCCTGCTGAGGCATCCTCAATACATTTTAGAATCTTATCGACATCTTTATTGGTTACCTCTGCTCGGCCAACCAGCCCTGTTTCTAAAAAATGAAGTTCTTTGAACTTAGGCAGTGTACCTGCCATTTTTTCATAGGCAAGACTATAGAGGCTGAGCTGCAAATTTGCTTTTGTTTTTTTATCAGCGTCCTCTTGCGTCTTAACTTCTGAAGACTTAAAATCAATGACTACCGCATCATTGTCAACAACATCAACACGATCCCATCGACCGACAATCCGATTATTATTAAGAATAAATGAAAATTCTTTTTCAACAAAAGTCGGGATAACTTTTAATTTTTCCTGATTCACAAAGAAATTCTTTAGTGCTGATCTTGCAGATTTTAAGCGCAGATCAATATGTTCTTGAGACAAAAATCCTTCTTTTTTGAAAGATTCCTCAAAAGCTCTAATTACGTCATCAGCCTTTACTGGCCTATTTCCAATTTTGCAAAGATGATAAAACTGAACTGCATCATGAAGCGCCTTACCGTAAGCCACAGTATGATGCGTCATAATCGGAACACGCAAAACATGAACATATTTATATTTTAAGGGACAGGTGAGATAATCATCAATCTGATAATAGCTAAGGCTTAAAGTTTTATCTTCCGGAATCTTATTGCTGGCAGGCGTTAAGGATCTTGCCTTAGGAGCGTTTCGCTCAATCGCCTGAAGAGCACTTGCCTTGATGAGGTCGGCTTCTCTTTTTTCGTTAACCGCCTCGCTGACAAAACGGCTGACCTTCCGCGCCTGTTTTGTTCCGTAATCAACGGCAGATGTTAAAAATAATTCGTCGCACGCCCTGGTCATTCCGACATAAAATAATCTTCTTTCTTCCTGAATATGAAAATCACCTAAAGGCAAAACATCTTTAATTAAAGAATCAGGAAGTTCAATCGGCTCGCTGCGTCTTGGCCACGGAAATTTTTTCTCGATCAAACTTACTATAAAAACAACCGGAAATTCCAACCCCTTTGCTTTATGAATCGTCATAACATTTACAGCCGGCGTATCAATACTGGCCTCGGCCACTGCAGGATCATCGCCGACGCTAATCATCATATCCAAATAGCTGATAAAATAGAGAACCCGATCTTCATTTGTGACGTGTTCGAAATTTTTTACAATATCAAAAAACTTAGCAATGTTGCGCAATGATTCTTCATTTTCTGCTGTTTGCTCTTGCACAAGTTTGGAAATAAAACCTGTTTCTGTTAAAAAGGAATATAACAATATCCCTGTCGGCCTGTCACGCGAAAGCTCTATAAATTTTTCAATATCATTTATAAGTTTATCTTTTGCCTGAACGAATTTTTCCGACAAATCATTAAGCTCATCAAACTCTTCAATTCTCTTTAAAAGAAAAAACAAATCCCATTGTTTTCGTCTTGCAATATGCATTACCCTTGTTAAATCAACGCTGGGCACTTGATAAATATCTGATGTCGCCAAATAAAAGAAACTTAAAGAATCCGACGGGTTTGCAAGAACGCGCAAAAAAGCAATACACAGCCGTATTTCGGCTTGCGCGTACAAGCCCTGATTTCCGCTAAACTGCCATGGAATCCCTCTCATGTTAAGAGCACGAATAAAAGGATCTGCACTCGAATTTGACCTAACCAGAATTGCAAAATCTTGATATTTGTAACGTTTTTCATCAAAATTTTCCTGAATGTAATCCGCGACCATATCGGCCTCTGAGGAAAGCGTATCAAAATGCATATGCTCAGGAACTTTTCCTTTTTGATTTTGTGCAACTAGCTTTTTGCTAATGCCTGCCTGAATCTCGAAACGATCCGGATTATTATTTTGGATTAATTGATATGCAGAATCTAAAATAACTTGTGTGGAGCGATAATTTTGCGTTAACGAAATCTTTTCACTGCCTGGAAAAACTTTCATAAAATTCATAATATTGCTAACAGCCGCACCACGCCATTTGTAAATCGATTGATCATCATCTGCCACGACAGTTAAATTTTTGTGTTTCGCAGCCAAAAGTTTTACCAGCTCAAACTGCGCATAATTTGTATCCTGAAACTCATCGACTAAAATATAACGAAATCGATTCTGATATTCCTTTAAAATTCTTGGATGATCTCTCAGCAATCTTAGTGCTAAATAAAACTGATTAGCAAAATCAATCTTGCCTTCTTTTAAAAGAAGGTTTTGATACTGCTCATAGCACTTGGCCAATTCCATTTGGCGTGCTGCTTCTTCTTTTAACGCGGCATCACTTGGATTCTCGGCAGAATCTTTCTTTAACTTTTGGGCGTACTCAAGATATTCTTCAACGGAAACATCTTCATCGCGTGCACGCGAAAAAAGACCGATCATTGCATCAACAAATTTTGACGGGTTGCCAAGTGGACGAAAATGTTTTAATTCAAATTTAAAAAGATTTTCCCGGAAAAAGACAACCGCCTGAGGCCGGGTTAAAACCTTAAAGTCAGGATCTAATCCCAACTCAAGAGCATTTTCCCTTAGCATCCGATCGCCAAATGAATGAAACGTTGAAATCCAAGTGTCGGTAAAACCGTACGGCACAAGAACATCAACCTTCTCTTGCATCTGATAAGCAGCTTTATCTGTAAATGTTAACGCGAGAATCTCGCTGGGTTTGATTTCTTTTTGAACAATAAGGTGGGCGATACGCTGCGTGATAACAGTTGTTTTTCCTGTCCCTGCACCAGCGATAATCAGCAAAGGTCCTGTATCGTGCAGGACAGATTTCTTCTGTTCGGGATTTAAACTTTCGAAAGCTTCATCTGGCATAAGAAAATATTTTGTTACCTTGGCAGCTTTGATGGTTTCTTAAATTTATTTAAAATTGAGCATTCATAATTACAGGCAATCTCCGGATATGATCCCTTAAAATCTGCAACACACTTCGCCATACACAATGTACGCATCAACATTAAAGAGGAAAAAGTAAGCAATAGGATGGCGAAAATTAAAACCCAAATAGTTTTTTTCTTCATAATATTCCTTTTTGACAGGTGATTGTTAAGATCAATAAAATTCTTTTATGTTTGCGTAAGTCAGTATATCAAATATTTAAAACAACAAAATCTCTTTTTTTAAAAAAGACAGAAGCGCTAAGAACTACTACCTATAAATATCTTTTCTTGAAATAAGTTTATCTGTTATTCTCAGCCATTCTACAACAAGCTTTTTGTATTGCAACTTATGTAAAATCTCATTAAAACGATTATTATCAAGAACATTTACGGCAGAAATATAATCATTGAGTGTTACTCTACCGAAGGAATAATTTTCCGCTTCATCTTTCAACACAGCCTCTGCCAAATCTATTTTCTTTTTGGAAATGTCTAAAAGCCCTTGCTGATTATTAATCTGAACAGATAAATCTTTAATGTCTGTATAAAGTTTAAAATGCGTACCAATGTTAGACAGCTTTGTTTTCTCTAAAGAAAGCTTTGATGTCTCGTACTCTGCTCTATCGACTTGATGGCCAAAAGGCCACTCTAGCGACAGACCGGCATAAGCCATACTGTCCTTATTTCTAATCTCCAGGTCCTTACCTTGCACACTATATCCTATTAATAAATCAATAGACGGCAGTAAATCATCAGCTTCTTGGTCAACCTCAAGCTTGCTTTTCTTTTCTAATAGATCAAGGGCTTCATAGGTTCGGCTATCCTGTCTAAAGGCCTCATAATCTTTATCAAAATCAACATAAACCTCCGCGTAAAGATCAGGCTCTTTAGGCGCAAGCTCTTCGGCTCCGTCATATCGTATTGCTTTTTTAACAAAATTAAGTGTCTTGTCGTATACTTCTTCTAAGACAATAAGCTTCTCTTTTTTATCAAAAACTTGCAAATGCACTTTATTAACATCTATCGGAAGGGCTATGTCATTTTTTTGACGCTCCATAATATTATCTAATAATTTTAGATCCTGCCGATACGATGAATTTCCTACTTTTAAATTCTCATAAGCTTCGTACCAATCATAATAACCTGCGATGATAGTAGCCAGATAATCCTCATAAGCTTCGATAATCTGATATCTTGCAACATCAATCTCAACACCTATAATCTTATCTTTTAATCTGGTTGCTTTTCCAAATGCATTTTTAGCAATTGGCTGGGATATCTCAGCGCTGAATTCAGATGAACTATCAGTTGAGGTGTAAGATGGAGCTACGCTATATTCTGCAGTAAGGCTTGTTCCTATTAAAGGAAAGAGCTTGCTCAAAGACAAAGAACCCTCGGGCTCCTCCCTTTTTTGGTCTAAAATAAAATCGTATTGACTTTTTACCTCAAAAACAAGATCTCCTGCGGGAAGCTTCAAAGCCTTTTGATAATTGAGAAACAGCTCATCAATAAGAATCTTCTCAAACTCGGTATCATGCTGTACAGCCAGCTCAATAAATTCCACAATCGGTAAAATTATGGCCTTATCTTTAAGAACTATTTCTTTTTTCTCCTGGGCAATTATTATTTTTGAGAAAAAAAGCCCGATTGCCAACACAATAAACATTATAAAAATTATTCTTT
Organism: Candidatus Omnitrophota bacterium; assembly: GCA_029931885.1. The sequence goes on from JAOZRJ010000045.1 coordinate 9,019, forward strand.
TTCTCATATATATCAAGCTTTCAATTTAAATTTATATTCAAAATC
>JAOZRJ010000046.1:0-4859 GCA_029931885.1 Candidatus Omnitrophota bacterium
AATATCCCGGTATCGTTATTCAGGCAGTTGCCTTAACTTTCGGAACTTTATTTGCACTTCTTCTTGTTTACAGAACAGGAATTATTAAAGTTACAAACAAGTTTCGACTTGGAGTTATCATAGCAACAGGCGGGATTGGAGTTGTTTATTTGCTTAATTTTGTTTTAGGATTTTTTAATGTTCAGATGCCTTTTGTTTTTGGGTCTTCGAATTTCGGAATCGGCTTTAGTCTTTTTGTTGTTGGAATTGCTGCTCTGAATCTTATTTTGGATTTTGATTTTATTGAGAAGGCCTCTGAATGCGGAGCACCAAAATACATTGAATGGTATTCTGCCTTCGGATTAATGGTAACTTTGATCTGGCTTTATATCGAAATCCTAAGATTACTTTCAAAGCTAAGAAGAAGATAAGACTTACTCAGACTTACTTATCTTATAATGTAAGACTTTATAGTTCCTTTCCTATATATAAGAAGTAACGTATTTGCTTCTAACCGACGATAATCTCAACACATAACTAAACTTACTTAAGATTACTTACTTTATAATATGATACTTTTAGATATAAAATAAGACTTATTATGACGATATTGTTAAATTACTTTAACTTACTTATTATTACTTGTATAGATGATTAATAACAGATAGTTCATTATAAGACATAAATAATATTTGATATAAAGGAGTATAGCTTACTCAAGCTTACTTGCTTTTATAAATAGATGCAGATTCAGCATCTTTAATCATTATTAATCATTATAAAGCAGTATAGATACATCCGTTATTTAAGTACTTATGGTAAACTTTTTAATAATTTCATATATTGGGCCGGATGGCTTGAGCGTACTTTTCATTAAAACTATGGAATCAATAATTTGACAAGCATTATAGTTTTCTTTTTGTGCTTGATTTAGTAGTGATAATAGGGCGGGAAGGTTTTTTTCTGTGCGTACGCGACCAAGGGTAATATGAGCATGAAAAGATTTCGTTTTTTGTTCTTGATTAAAACCTTTGAGCGAATTATTTAAATCTAAAGCGATTACTTCTAACGTTTTTTTGCCCAAGGCAATATCAACCCAAATGATTTTAGGGTTTTTATTTTTTGGAAAAAATCCCAGCGATCCTAATGATATCTTGAACTTAGAAAGTTTTCTAGAAATTTTCCTAATTTCTGAAGATTTCTTTTCTATTGCACTATAAGATACACTTCCTAGAAATTTAAGTGTAATGTGGGAATTTTGAGAACTTACCCACTTGATATCTGAGTTGCTTTTCTTAAGATTTTTCTGAATTGCAGAAATCATGTTTTTGATTTCTGCTCGAAGTTCAATTGCGATAAAGGCTCGAATATATTGGCTATTCACTCAAGAAGCCTAAAAGGAGATTCAAGGCTGTGGAGCAGGATTGTGATTTTATGGATTGTCGTGACCCTTTTAAAAGACATTCAACACAAACACTTTTATTTTCTGAGGCAGCTGCGATATAAACAAGTCCGATGGGCTTTGCTTTTGTTGCGCCGGATGGACCTGCAATTCCTGTAATAGCGACAGCAAAGTCTGTTTTAGCTATTTGGCGAGTGTTATTTGCCATTTTCGAAGCTACTTGATAACTTACAGCACCGTTATCTTTAATAATCCTTGATGGAACTTTGAGAATTTTAATTTTTGCCTCGTTTGAATAAGTTATGAAACCAAGCTTAAAGAACTTTGAGCTTCCAGGAATATTAGTTATTTTATTGGACAGAAGTCCTCCAGTGCAGGATTCTGCCAGGGCAAGCGTTCTTCGTTTTTTAATAAGAAGGGAAGCAATCTTTTCTTCGATTTTCATAGGTTTATTATACGAAAGTCTAAAGAAAATAACAATATTAAACAATATTAAACATCTTGAATTTTTACCCAAAAAGATTTATAATTCGTGGTATTCTTAAGTTCTTAATATTTTAGATTTAATTAATATATATACTATAAGGATGGGAAAAATGATTAATACGCTTGAAGAAAGCCTTAAAGATCTTAAAGAAGGCAAAATGATTATTGTCGTTGATGATGAAGGCCGCGAAAACGAAGGAGATCTTTTAATTGCGGCACAATTTGTTAAGCCAGATGATATTAATTTTATGGCTCGAGAAGCTAGAGGCCTTATTTGCATGCCGATGGAAAGTGAGCGGCTTAACGATCTTCATCTTGGACCTATGGTGGATAAATCAAGCAACTGGCAAGACGAAGGCAATACGGGCTGGACGGCCTCTGTTGATGCTGCAAATAACTCAACTACGGGTATTTCTGCATTTGATAGAGCTCAGACAGTAAAGGTTTTAATTGATCCAAAATCTCATCCTAAAGATTTAATCCGTCCAGGACATTTGTTTCCGTTACGTGCACGGAGAGGTGGAGTTTTAGTGCGCGCAGGTCACACAGAGGCAACAGTTGATTTAATGAAAGCTGCCGGCTTGTATCCTGCTGGTGTCATTTGCGAGATAATGAAGTCTGATGGAACAATGGCTCGAACTAATGAGCTTAAAGAATTTGCTCAAAAACATAATTTAAAAATTTGTACAATTGATAGTATTATTGAGCATCGAAGAAAGAAAGAAAAGCTTGTTGAAGAATCTGGAACAGCAGAATTACCTACAGTGCATGGTGATTTTCGCATGATTGGATATGATTCAAAAACTGATGGGACCACTCATATTGCCCTTGTTCGTGGAGAGATTAACGATCAAAAGCCAGTCTTGGTTCGTGTTCAATCAGAATGTTTGACTGGGGATGTTTTCGGATCAAAACGGTGTGATTGTCGCGAACAACTTGATTCAGCCATGGACGCTATCGAAAAAGAAGGCTCAGGTATTCTTTTGTATATGCGCCAAGAAGGACGTGGGATTGGACTTGGAAACAAAATTAAAGCGTATCACCTGCAAGATAAAGGAATGGATACGGTTGAGGCTAATGAAGCATTAGGCTTTGGTGCTGATTTGCGTGATTATGGTATTGGTGCTCAGATTTTAGTTGATTTAGGAGTAAAGAAGATGCGCTTGCTTACAAATAATCCTAAGAAGATTATTGGGCTTGAAGGATACGGGCTTAAGGTTGTTGAGCGTGTCCCGATTATAATTCAACATAATGAAAAGAACAAGAAATATTTAAAGACAAAGATGGAAAAATTAGGACATCTTTTAGAATCTTTGAGGTTTTAAATAATGAAAGTAATTGAAGGGTCTATAAAAGCACGACAAGGGAAGATTGGAATTGTTGTTTCTCGCTTCAATGATTTTATAACATCTAATCTGCTTGAAGGGTGCATTGATGAACTTTTAAGAAATGGTGCTAAGAAATCCAATATTATTGTTGTTTGGGTTCCTGGTGCGTGGGAGATTCCTGTTGCAGCTTTAAAATTGGCACAAAGGAAAAATGTTCAAAGTGTTATTTGTTTAGGCGCTGTAATACGAGGGGAAACACCGCATTTTGATTTTGTTGCTAAGGGTGCATGCGAAGGGATACAAAGAGCGGCGCTTTTAACAGGAAAACCAGTTATACTTGGCGTTTTAACAACAGATACCATAAATCAAGCTTATCAGCGTTCCAAGAAAAAAGGTGTAAATAAGGGTCGGGAAGCAGCACTTGCTGCACTAGAAATGATTAATGTTCTAGTGAAAATTAAAAAGTAATAATTTTAGATCTTTGATTTCGTGATACAAAAATGAGAAAACGAACCTTAGCAAGAGAATTAGTTTTAACGACTCTTTATCAATCAGATATACGCAAAGAGTCATTACCTGCTATAGAAAAAGAATCATTTTCATCTTCCGATGTTAAGGATGCTGAGATTCTTGATTTTGCCCACCAGTTGCTCGAAGGAATTGAAAAATATTATAAAGAAATTGATTTAAAGATTCTTGAATACGCCTCCAATTGGCGCTTGGATCGCATGGCTATTATTGATCGCAATATTCTAAGATTAGGTATTTTTGAATTATTGTATATGGTGGATGTTCCATCAAAGGTTGCTATTAATGAGGCGATTGAGTTGGCAAAGAAATACGGCGACGTTGAGTCTAGTAAATTTGTAAATGGCATCCTCGATAAAGCGCATAAAACAAACCATGTAGCTAAGAATAAATCATAGTGACAAAATTCGCTGATCTTCATATACATACTAATTATTCTGACAGTACATTTACTCCAGTTCAGGTTGTTGAAGAATCGCTTTCAGCCGGAATTTCGTGTATTGGAATTACCGATCATGATACCTTGGAGGGCATTGAGCCTGTAAGACAGGTTGCATCTGAGGTAGATTTAGAAATTATTTCTGGCGTAGAATTGTCTTCGGAACTTAATAATCAGGATATTCATATTCTTGGGTATTTCGTTGATGATAAGAATGAAGTTTTTTGTAGTAAGCTTAATGAAATACAAGACGTGCGTGTTTCGCGCGTTGAAAAGATGATTAATAAATTAAAGGACGCAGGAGTTGATAATATTGATCCAAAAGAGGTTTGCGCACTTACGGAATCAAAATCCGTTGGACGCCCTCATCTTGCAAAAGTATTAAAAGAAAAGGGATGGGTTTCATCGATTAAGGAGGCCTTTAATAGATATTTAGCAGACGGGGCTGTAGCGTATGTAAAAAAATATGAACAAACCCCTTATGAAGCAATTGAGTTAATTAAAAAATCTGGAGGGGTTGCTGTCTTGGCACATCCTATGGTTACAAATCGAGATGAATTAATTCCAAGCTTTGTTAAGGCGGGATTACAAGGCATTGAGGTATATTATCCAAATTGTTCACAATCTGTTATCGAGTATTATGAGAAAGTAGGTAGAAAATATAATCTTATTTTGACTGGTGGATCAGATTCGCATT
>JAOZRJ010000046.1:4869-9047 GCA_029931885.1 Candidatus Omnitrophota bacterium
ACAAAGGTTCCTTATGAGGTTGTTGAGGATTTACGAGAATTAGCAGGAAAATAAAATGATGAGAATGACAGATAATGATTATATGAAAATCGCATTAGAGCTTGCTCTTAAAGCTAAAGGGAATACGTCGCCTAATCCTTTAGTTGGAGCGATTATTGTAAAAAATAATAAAATTATTGCAAAAGGATTTCATCATAGATGCGGAAGTGCTCATGCGGAAGTTGCTGCATTAAAACAAGCAGGACTTAAAGCGCGTGGAGCAACTATGTATGTGACCCTTGAGCCGTGTTCTCATTTTGGCCGGACACCGCCTTGTGTTGATCAGATTATTAAAAACGGCATAAAAGAAATTTTTGTTGGAATCAAAGATCCTAATCCGTTAAATAATGGAAAATCTATTCGTAAGCTAAAAAGAGAGGGAATTAAGGTCAAGGTTGGTTTTTGCGAAGATGACCTAAAGAAAATTAATGAAGTTTTTTTGAAATTTATTCGCTATCAAATGCCTTTTGTTGTTGTAAAATGCGCTCAGACATTGGATGGAAAGATTGCTACTGTGACAGGTGATTCAAAATGGATTACAGGAAAAACAACAAGAGACTTTTCGCATAAGTTACGTGATGATTTTGATGGAATCTTAGTTGGTATCGAAACAGTTCTAAAGGATAATCCGTATCTAAATGCGTCTAGAAAATCAAAGAAAATAAAGAAAATCATAATCGATTCAAAGCTGAGAACTCCAATCAACGCAAATTTATTTAAAAAGACAAATCCATCTGATGTGTATATTGCAACCACAGAAAAGGCAAGCAAAGAAAAGTTAAATAAATTTAAGAAAAAGGGTGTTCATGTATTAAAATATTCTGGTCGCTCCGGCAAGGTTGATTTAGTGCGATTTTTCCGAGATTTAGCAGAAAAAGAGATTGTAAGTATTCTTGTTGAGGGTGGCGGCAGAGCAATCGGAAGCGTGCTAAAAAATAAACTCGCAGACAAAATTTGGATTTTTATTGCTCCAAAGATTATTGGCGACCATAATGCCGTTAGCGCTATTCATGGACTTGGAATAAAGAATATTGATCGTGTTTTAAATTTACAAAAAATAAATGTGCAATATCTTAACGAAGATATTTTTTTAGAAGCGTATATTAACAACAAAAGGAAAAATTAATGTTTTCAGGAATTGTAGAGGAAAAAGGAATTGTTCGGAAAATTGAAACGAAGCAGAATTTAATTATTCTTTCTGTCCAGGCAAAGAAAGTGCTAAAAGGTATTAAGATAGGCGATAGCATTTCTGTTGACGGCGTTTGCTTAACGGTGACAAAGGTAAAGAAGAATATATTTACTTTTGATATTATGAAGGAAACGATTAATAAAACGACCTTAAGATATTTAAAGGTAGGAAGTAAGGTTAATCTTGAGGGAGCTCTTCGCGTTAATGACAGACTTGGTGGTCATTTTGTTTCTGGGCATATTGATGGAGTCGGAACAATTAAAAAAAGAATTTCTCTTGAGAATTATGAAGAGTTTCGCATTACTATTCCAAAGCCGTTATCAAAATATTTAGCTGAAAAAGGATCGGTTTGTGTAGATGGAATCAGTTTAACGATTGGCGAGGTTAAGGGAAATATGTTTTATATTTATATTATCCCGCACACACTAAAGGTAACGACCTTGGGGGCAAAGAGCGATAATAGTAAAGTTAACATTGAAACAGATTTGTTAGCAAAGTATATTTTAGCCGCCCGTGAATAATGTTATTTTTAAGAGCAAGAACAGACGGTACGTAAAGGCGAAAAGATGAAAAAAAGAGTTGTTATTACAGGTTTAGGGATCTTATCCAGCATTGGAAAAGGACGCCAAGAGTTTTGGCAGTCTTTGAAAGAAGGTAAACAAGGCTGGCGACCGATTACGTTATTTGACACATCTGATTTATCAGTTCATGAAGCCGGAGAAATTCCTGATTTTGACCCTAAACTATATATGGGGATGAAGGGATTGCGTTCTTTGGATCGCAGCACAAAGCTTTTAGTTTCCGCAGCAAAATTAGCCATCGAGGACAGCCAATTTACGATTACAGAAGAAAACACTGATGACATCGGTGTTTCAGTTGGAACAACTCTCGGCAGCGTTAAAAGTATCAGTGATTTTCAGGAAGTAACTCTTCGCGAAGGCCCTCGTTATACAAATCCGGCACTTTTTCCAAATACAGTTATTAATTCTCCTGCGAGTCAGGTTTCTATTTGGCATAATATCAAAGGATTTAATTCAACTATCTCAACAGGGTTTACGGCAAGTCTTGATGCGATGAAGTATGCATACGATTTTATTCAGTTTGACCGAGTAAAATTAGTTTATACCGGCGGAGTTGAAGAATTATGCCGGCCGACTTTTTTAGGCTTTCATGTGTTGAAATTTCTTTCTGGATCAAACAGAGATGATAAATTTATCAATTGCCCTTTTGATAGGCGTCGCAATGGTATTGTTTTTAGTGAAGGCGCAAGCCTTGTGGCTATGGAAGATTATGATCATGCAAAAAAACGCAAGGCACCAATTTTGGGCGAAGTTTTAGGATTTGGAACAAGCTTTGATCCGTTTCGTTTAAATAGATATAATCCAAAAGCCCTTGGGTTAAAACGGGCTATACGGTTTGCCTTAGAAGATTCAGGATTAAAGACGACAGATATTGATTGTATTTGCGCAAATGCAAATTCTACTCCAACTGCAGATAAAATAGAAACCTTAGCCATCAAAGAAGTTTTTGGGAAGCATGCTTCTAAAATTTTAATTAGTGCGCCAAAGTCAATGACTGGCGAATCGTTTAGTGTTTCAGGTGCCTTTGCTACTGCCGCAGCTTTATCCAGCGTTAAAGAAGATTTTGTTTTTCCAACAATTAATTATCAAGAAAAAGATTCGGATTGTGATTTAAATTACGTAACTAACAAAGCTCGAAAAGCAAAAGTGAAGAATGTTCTTGTTATTATTATAGCGCCGAGCGGTGGAAATACTTGTATGATTTTAAGGAGATTTGAATAATGAGTTCTTTAAAAGGAAAAGTTGCTATTGTTACAGGGGGATCTAGAGGTATTGGACGTGCTATTGTTCTTATGCTTGCAAGAGAGGGATGCGATGTTGCGTTTAATTATGAAAAAAGTCAGACAGCCGCCTTGGCCCTTGAGGAAGAAGTTAAGAAAAGTAAGGTGAAATGCGTTGCAAGCTGTATTGATATTAAGAATTTTGAGAAAGTAAAACTTTGGGTTGAGGACGTAAAAAAGAGGTTTGGACGACTTGATATTTTGGTCAACAACGCAGGAATTGTTATTGATAAAGCGCTTATGCTTATGAGTCCTGAAGATTGGCAGAAAGTTATTGATACAAATTTAACAGGAGCATTCAACATAACACGTCTTTGTATTACAACATTTTTAAAACAAAAAAAAGGAAATATTGTTAATATTTCTTCTGTGAGCGGAAAGATTGGCCTTCCTAGGCAAGTAAATTATTCTGCAAGCAAAGGCGGTCTTGATGCCTTTACCAAGGCTTTATCTAAAGAAGTTGCGGCGTATAATGTTCGTGTTAACGGTATTGCTCCTGGTTACACGCAAACAGATATTTTAAAGGACCTTTCCGAACAAGATTTAAAAAAGATTACGGATCTCATTCCTTTGGGCTCTATAGGAAAACCTGAGAATGTGGCCGATTGCGTAAAGTTTTTATTAAGCCCTTTAGCACAATATATTACTGGAGAAATTATCCAAATCGACGGTGGATTAGCTATTCGATAAAATAATAAAAAGAAGGAGTATTTATGCAACTAGGTATTCAAGAAATCAAGAAAATTATTCCACATCGGTTTCCATTCTTATTAATCGATCGCGTTACTGAGCTTACTCCAAACGAAAAGCTTGTAGCTATTAAAAATGTTTCTATTAATGAGCATTTCTTTGAAGGCCATTTTCCGGAAGAAAAAGTTATGCCGGGCGTTCTTATTCTTGAAGCTCTGGCACAGGCGGGTTGTATTTATTTTTATTACAGCCGTAATCTTCAAGGAAAAGATCTCTATTATTATCTTGGAAAAGCAACGGTAAAATATTTTGCACCTGTTGTTCCGGGTGATCAGCTTCGATTGGAAATTGAAACTGTAAAGTTTCTTAAAAATACTGGTATCGTTTCTGCAAAAGCAT
>JAOZRJ010000047.1 GCA_029931885.1 Candidatus Omnitrophota bacterium
TGTGAATATCCTCCAGTTTTTTCTGCAACTAAACCTGAAGTTTTAATTTCTTCAATGACATCACTATCTTCAACTCTCCAAACAATATGACGAACATTATCGTTATCAGAAACGTCAATAAACTCTTGTTTCTTTAAAATAGCATTATGAAAAGTTTTCTCAATCTTCTTATATTTATCAGAAAAACAAACAAAAACCGGACTTAGATTTGCTTTAACATTTCGCCAAAGGCGAAGCCGATCTATTTTCGCAGCCATATGAGTATTTTCATGAGGAAAAACTTTTGATTTCTCCTTATCTTGAAGCCGCATTAAAGCCAAAAAGCCTATTCGTACTTTTTTCTGACCGCAAACTTTGTATTCTTGTTTATACACATAAATACATGGCTTAGAATCTTGCACAAAAATCTTTTTTCTTGTCCATTCTGAAAAAAGCTTTCTAGCCCGTGTATATTTATTATCCCGACTATTATCTTTGGCTTTTTCTATTCCTAAAAGAATTCGAATAAAATTATTAGGATGGGCGCTATGAAAAGCTGCTTGTGCCTCCGGAGAAATAACATCATAAGGAGGGCAAACTACCTTGGAGATATCCTTTATTTTCTCAGTATTGTAATGAATAGCTTCAAATGCTTTAATTTGTGTCATGTGTCAACTTTCTTTTAATGGGTCTATGAGCAATTATTCTTCGTCTCTTAAAAAATTACCCTACTGTTGAGACATTAAAAATAATACCAGAATAAAGAATAGCATGGAACCAAAATTTAAGAAATTTTACGTTGCTTTCAAAATCTTAAAAAAGACCTTTTATCTGCTTACGCGGCCTTAGAATCAGAATTTGCAGGGCAAATTTTATTTGAACAGCACGATGTACAAGGTGCATCAGCTTTAGGTTCACTTTTTGGCACGGTTTTATTCTTATAATCAGTTTCGTAAAACCCTGTTCCCTTAAAAAGCACGCCGCTTCCCGAACCAAGTAAACGTTGCAACTCATTTTTACTACACTTCGGACACTGTTTAAGAAGTTTCTCTGTTATATGTTGAAAAATCTCCATTTGGTGACCGCAAGAAGAACATTCATATTCGTATGTTGGCATATAAATTCCTTATTTAAAAACTTTCTTTATTTTCTCTGAAAAAAAAGAATCTTTTTCAGAAACCTTTTCATCGCTAACACGTGCATATTCCTCTAATAACTTCCTTTGTTCAGGCGAAAGGCGCGTAGGAACCTGAATCATAACACGCACATATTGATCTCCAAATCCTCGGCCATGAATATCCGGCATTCCTTTTTTCTTCAAACGAAACATCTTGCCACTCTGTGTCCCAGCAGGAATTTTCATTGAAACATTGCCGCCTAATGTCGGGATGCTAATCTCTGCCCCTAATGCCGTCTTAACAAAACTTACCCATTGATTAGTATATACATCATGGTGATCACGCTTATAAAGATCATGTTCTCGTACACGAATAAAGATATAAAGATCTCCTCTTCCAGCTTGTCCTATTTCTCCTTCGCTTTGAATTCTTAGTTGCGATCCTGTATCAACACCAGCTGGAAATTTAACTTCAATCTTTCGTGTAACCCGAACGGTTCCCTGCCCCTGACAAGAAGAACAAAATTCGGCAATCACTTTTCCTTCACCTCGACACTGTGGACATGTTTGAGCCATTCTAAAAAATCCACTATCTGTCACAACCTGCCCTCGACCCTGACAGCGTTGACATATTTTTGCTTTTGTTCCAGGCTTAGCACCTGTTCCATTACATGTTTTACAAAAATCATGTCTCGGGACTTTAATCGTCTTTGCCATCCCACTAAAAGCCTGTTCTAAAGTAATCTCTACTTCATATTGAATATTCTGTCCCCTGCGAGCACGCTGACCTCGCCCACCAGTACGCCCTCCTCCACCACTAAAACCAAATCCTCCTAAGATCTCATCAAAGATATCCCCACCAAAACCCATGTTCTGAAAAATACTACTGAAATCAGCTCCTTGATAAATATCTTCCCTTGTATAATTTTGATCAATTCCAGAATGCCCATATTGATCATACATCTGACGCTTTTTAGCATCCGAAAGAACTGCATAAGCCTCAGAAATTTCTTTAAATTCTTCTTCAGCTTTTTTCTTTTTTTCCTCAGGAACACGATCCGGATGATGTGACAAAGCAAGCTTTCGATACGATTTCTTAATATCAGTTATCGAAGCTTCTCTTTTAACCCCTAAAACTTCATAATAATCTTTTTTCATAAATTTATTAGCGTTTAGCATATAGAGATTAGCGGCTAAAAACTCTAGCTGCTAAACACTATACACTAAACGCTATCCTTTAATCTTTTTTCTCATCTTCAGCTTTAAAATCAGCGTCGATGATCTCTTCTTTATTTTCCTTAGGCTCTGCAGATTCACCTGCCTGAGCATCTGAAGCATTTCCTTCTGGCTGTGGACCATCAGGACCTTGAGCTCCATCAGGACCTTGAGCTCCTTGAGCCTGCTGAGAAGCCGTTGCCTTATACATCTCCTCTGCTAACTTATGGCTTGCTTTTTGAAGAGATTCCATAACTGGCTTAATCTTTTCGGCATCATTTGTCTTAATTGCTTCTTTTAAAGCCTCTAGCTCTTTTTCGATGTTTGCTTTATCTTCATCAGAAACTTTGTCACCATACTCTTTTAAAGATTTTTCTGTTGCATAAACAAAGCTATTAGCTTGATTTAATACTTCTGCTTGTTCTTTCTTTGTTTTATCTTCCTCAGCATATTTTTCAGCTTCCTTAACCATTTTCTCAATATCGTCATCAGAAAGCTTTGTTGATGCTGTAATCTTAATGGATTGTTCTTTTCCGGTTGCTTTATCTTTAGCCGAAACGTGAACAATTCCATCAGAATCAATATCAAAGGTTACTTCAATCTGAGGAATGCCCCTAGGTGCAGGCGGAATGCCGACAAGATCAAATCGACCTAGTTCTGTGTTATCATTGGCCATTTGTCTTTCGCCCTGCAAAACTCGTATGGTAACCGCAGCTTGATTTTCATCTGCCGTTGAAAATATCTGACTCTTTTTCGTCGGAATAGTAGTGTTGCGTTCAATCAATTTTGTAGCAACGCCACCTAATGTTTCGATTCCTAACGAAAGCGGTGTGACATCCAAAAGAAGAACTTCTTTTGCATCACCTTTAATAATAGAAGCTTGAACAGCAGCTCCTAAAGCCACACATTCCATTGGGTCTATGCCACGCTCAATTTTTTGCCCGACTTCTTTTTCAACAAATTGCTGAGTAATTGGCATGCGTGTAGGCCCGCCGACTAAAATAACCTTATCGACTTTGACGTCCTCACCTAGTTTTGAAGTAGCATCTTTTAACGCCTGCTCAATGGGACCTCGACATTTATCAACAATTGGAGAAACTAAATCTTCCAATTTTGATCTTTCGATCTTTAAATTTAAATGCTTAGGACCTGTTGCATCAGCCGTAATAAAAGGAAGGTTAATATCCGTTGAAATAGTTGAAGACAATTCTACCTTCGCTTTTTCTGCTGCTTCACGAAGTCTTTGAAAAGCCATCTTATCATTTTTTAGATCAATCCCACTTTCCTTCTTAAATTCTTCAGTAATGTAATCAATAAGAATATTATCCATATCTGTTCCACCAAGATGATTATCCCCACTAGTAGACAATACTTCAAAGGTTGCGGCTTTATGCGTCTCATCCCAACCCATTTCAAGAATTGTTACGTCTAAAGTTCCTCCACCAAAATCAAAAACCATGATTTTTTGTTCTTTACCAGCTTTGTCTAATCCATAGGCCAAACATGCAGCCGTAGGCTCATTAATAATACGCAAAACCTTTAATCCTGCGATTTCTCCGGCATCTCTTGTGGCTTGCCTTTGATTATCATTAAAATAAGCAGGCACAGTTACAACAGCTTCCTCAACCGTGTCGCCAAGATACTTCTCCGCATCAGCTTTTATTTTTTGTAAAATAAAAGCACTTACCTGCTGCGGTGTAAAACTTTTTCCTGAAGCTTCAAGTTTTTCGCTTGTCCCCATTTTTCTCTTTGCAGCATAAATCGTACCCTGCGGATTAACCGCAGCTTGACGTTTTGCTGGCTCACCTACGAGACGATTTCCGTCTTTATCAAAAGCTACAAAAGATGGAAATGCCTTTCCGGAAGCAACTCCGGCCCCTTCTGCTGAAGGTATAATCGACGGACGCCCTGCTTCCATTACAGCGGCCGCTGAATTTGATGTTCCTAAATCGATTCCAATAACTCTTGCCATTTTTATCCCCTCCTTAAAGTTTTAAAAAAAATTAACTCTTTTCTTTTATTCTTCCTTATTTTCTTTTTTCTTGGCGATTTTTACTTTATTCGTACGGATAACTTTGTCGCCGATCATGTATCCTTTTTGAAACTCATCAACAACTGTTCCTTCTTCAACCTCATCTGTTTCTTCCTGCATTAAAGCCTCATGGCAATTCGGATCAAACATCTTTCCTTTTGCCTCAATCGGCTTTACATCATTTTTCCGAAGCAAAACATAAATATGCGCCATTACAATTTCGATACCTTTTAAAAACGCTGAATAAAACTCATGTTTTGCCTGAGCTGCCTCAACAGAACGCTCTAGATCATCCAAAATTCCTAGAAATTCTGAAATAAGCCCTTGATTCGCATATCTCACAAAATCAAGCTTCTCGCGATCCATACGTTTACGCGCATTTTCAAAATCAGCATACAAGCGCACATATTTATCTTTATGTTCCTTAAGTTCATCAACTAGCTTTTGATGTTCTTCTTTTCCTAAAATAACAACATCATCAGCTCTATCCTGCTGAACTTTTTTCTCTTCTATATTTTCTTTTTTTTCTTTTTTATTCATCATAATCCTATTTATAACATTTCATTAATTAACTCAGAGAAATAATCCAAAACGGAAGTTGCCTTTTCATAGTCCATTCGCGTCGGACCAAGAAGAGCAAGCCGACCTTTTGGCCCATCTTCTTTTCCGTACCGCGAAACAATTAATGAACAGCCATCCATCTCAGAGCAACCCATTTCGTCTCCGATAAAAATATGGATCTTTTTTTCTAAGTCTCGATTAATAAGCTCGAGCAAGCTTTCTTTTCCTTCTAAAACACGGAGGATACATTCAATTTTATGAAAATTATGAAACTCCGGATATCCTGCCACAAAACTAATCCCTCGACAAAACACTTTATCTCCAAAACCATCAATAGAGATAATACTCGGATAATGTGTTTCCTGAGCCAATATTTCTGAAGTTTTTTCTAAAAGTGTTTCTAATTCAGAAACATCCTGCTGATACTCGGCCATGATTCTTTGTTTTTCATCAGCCAATAATTGAATTTCTGTCATCAAATGATCCACGTAATAACGGTATCCTTCTTGTGTAGGAACTCGGCCGGCGGATGTATGTGGATGCGTTAAAAATCCATCGCCTTCAAGTTCAGCTAAAATATTACGTATAGTCGCTGGACTTAAATCAAGAAATCTCCCTACAACAACCTGATTGGAACTAACCGGAGTAATGTTTCTAATATACTCCTCAACCACATAGGACAGAATCTTTTTTTTACGATATATAGAATCTAAACGCTTTGGCGTCATTTCATGTCTCCAATTTTTTCTTCGCTTAAAAGTTTAATCAAGCTAACATGTTAGAAGAAAATTAGCACTCTTGTTCAAAGAATGCTAAAGCAAAATTATAACAAACTCTTGCCCCTTGTCAATGATATGTTTCAAAGCATTTTTTAGATTTGTTGTTCCAATTTGGCTATAAGATTATTAACTTCACGAGACATATCCGTTGGAAGTATTTTAGAATCTTCCATTTCTCGCTTGAGGGATTTTAAAGTTCCAATAAATCGCTTAATGTTAGTTTCTTTTCTTTTTTGCCAAGCTTCCTCAGGATCAAGTTCTTCACGCTCACGCATAAGAGTTGTTAAATCTCTCCTGACTTCCTGAGAATCTTTGCCTTTAAGAAAAATCTTTTCTTTAAGCGATTGATAATCTTCATCATTAACTTTTTTATTTTTTGCCTGACGCAAGACATCAATAGCCTCGTAGCTTGGGATTCCTGCGGATTGAGCACTTTCCGTATAATCCTTATCGAGGTATGCCGGTTCTTCCTTTTCCAGAAAATAATACGACTTTAAAAGCTTTAGTGCTGTTTGCTTACGAATGCCTATTTCTTTAGTAACATATGTATCGAATTTTTCATAACCCCACTCTTTATATAATTTATCTTTCCAAATTGTATAAAGTGCACGGCCAAGATCAATCCACGACTGCTTAAAACTTTTTGCACTTTTTAATGCGAGGTCGCGCAAAGAACATTCCTGAACCATAGTCATATCTTGCATATTTATCCTTCTCTTAAATTAATGATCATTTAATTTTGAAGGCCATTTTATACCACAACAACTAATTTGTCAAAGAACGTTTATTTTTCCCCATTAAAAAACGAAATTCTCTTTCGAGGAGAGACACTTATTATCTTGTTTTAAAAGACAATTCTTCCAATTTTTTATCGAAATCAACAGCTACTAACTGTTCAGACTTAATTTCACCTTTTAAAATCTTTAATGCAATAGGATCCTGGACCTGCTTTTGAATGACACGTTTTAAAGGGCGTGCTCCATAAACAGGATCATATCCTTTCCGAGATAAAAATACCTTTGCCGCTTTTGAAAAAGTTAAAGTAACGTGTCTTTCGTTTAATCGACTTTGCAATTGGTTTAATTGAATATCAACAATATTTTCAAGGTCGCATTCTCTAAGCCGGGAAAAAATTGCAATCTCATCAACCCTGTTTAAAAATTCTGGGCGAAAATTTACTTTCAGAGCCTCATGAATCTTTTTTTCAATTTCCTTTTTTTCGTCAATACCTGCAATCAAATCTGTTCCAATGTTCGATGTCATGACAATAATTGTATTTTTAAAATTCACAATACGGCCTTGTCCGTCGGTAAGACGTCCATCATCTAAAATCTGCAAAAGGGCATTAAAAACGTCACTATTCGCTTTCTCAATTTCGTCAAAAAGAATCACAGAAAAAGGTCGTCGACGAATCGCTTCTGTTAACTGCCCACCTTCTTCATAGCCAACGTATCCAGGAGGAGCACCAATCAAACGAGACACGCTATGTTTTTCCATATATTCACTCATATCAATACGGATAAGAGCGTTAACATCATCAAAAAGAAACCATGCTAAAGATTTTGCTAATTCTGTCTTTCCTACACCCGTAGGACCAACAAACATAAAGGAACCAATTGGACGGTTTGGATCCCCAAGCCCCATTCGTGAACGTCGAATACACGCTGAAATAGCACTAACAATTTCATCTTGCCCAACTACACGTGACTTTAAACTTTTCTCCATATGAATTAATTTTTCTGATTCCCCTTCCATCAACTTGGATACTGGGACCTTTGTCCATTTTGAAACAATCTTGGCAATATCCTGATCATCAACTTCTTCCTTAAGCATAGAGCCTTTTTCTTGAAGTATTAACAATTCTTTATTTTGTGCCACAAGTTCTTTTTCTAAACCTGCAATAACTCCATATCGAATTTCAGCTACTTTTCCCAAATCACCTTCTTTCTCAAATCGTTTTTCCTGTTGTTTATTGTAATCAATATCTGCTTTAATTCTTCGAATCTTGTCGATAATCTTTTTTTCTGCTTGCCAATGCAAACGAAGATTTTTATTTTCATCTTTTAAGGATCGTAAATCTTCTTCAATCTTTTTTAGACGAGCCAAAGAAACTTCGTCTTTTTCTTTTTTAAGAGCTTGTCGTTCAATCTCAAGCTGACGAGTTCTACGTTCATTAATATCCAACTCTTGCGGCATACTGTCAATTTCAATACGCAAAACCGAAGCTGCCTCATCAATTAGGTCAATTGCCTTATCCGGTAAAAATCGCTCTGTAATATATCGTTGAGACATTATAACGGCGGCAACAATTGCAGAATCCTTGATACGAACGCCATGATGAATTTCATAGCGCTCTTTTAATCCTCGTAAAATAGCAATGGATCCTTCAGTAGACGGCTCTTGAACCAAAATCTGCTGAAAACGTCTCTCTAAGGCTGAATCTTTTTCAATATATTTTCGATATTCATCAAGTGTTGTTGCGCCAATGCAACGCAACTGACCACGCGCTAAAGCAGGCTTAAGCATGTTAGAGGCATCAATAGTTCCCTCAGCTTTTCCAGCTCCGATAATTGTATGTAACTCATCAATAAAAAGAATAATATCTCCATTTCTTCCCTCAATTTCTTTTAATAGAGCCTTAAGCCTGTCTTCAAATTCTCCACGAAATTTTGCACCAGCGACTAAGCTCCCCATATCTAAAGCTAAAACTTTTTTATTCTTTAATCCTTCCGAAACGTCTTCCGAAAAAATGCGCTGTGCCAAACCTTCAGCAATGGCTGTTTTTCCCACACCTGGCTCTCCAATCAGTACAGGATTATTTTTTGTCCTCCGAGATAAAACTTGGATAACACGCCGTATCTCCTCATCTCTTCCAATAACAGGGTCCAATTTTCCCTTACTCGCTAAATCTGTTAAATCTTTTGTATATTTTTCTAAAACCTCGTATTTATCCTCCGCTTGAATATCCGATGCCTTCTGAGATCCCTTCATTTCTTTTAAAATATCTAAAATTGCCTGTTCGTTAATGCCACTGTCTTGAAGAATTTTATGAAACAAGCTTCCTTTTTCTTCATACAAAGCAAGAAAAACATGCTCTTGTGAAATAAATTCTTCTTTAGAATTTGTTGCAATGTTTTGCGCCTTTGCAAACACACCATTAAGCCGAGAAGACAAAAAAGGCTGCTGATTACTCTCGACCTTAGGTTTTGCATTTAAATCCTTTTCAAATTCTTTCAAAATTTGCCCTTGAGAAAGATTAAGACGATTGAGAATTGTTAAAAACAGTCCTTCTTTATCATAAAGAAGAGCAACAACCAAATGCTCAGGTTCAATTTGT
>JAOZRJ010000258.1 GCA_029931885.1 Candidatus Omnitrophota bacterium
TGTTTACCCATTCATTTGGGCTAATGAGCTCTAATTGTGTTACAGCATAAACGTTTACAACAACTATCTTTTTTGTAGGATTAAAACTGCCTGTGGCTTTTTTGTTCTCTCCTTCATAATACCATCGTTCTAACCATTTCAGCGCTCCTGACGCTTCTTCAATACTCAATGTAATGTTATCCAAATTTTCTTTCTTCACATCTAGCCCCAACATTCTGCAATAGGCCATAGACATAAGCCATGCTCCAGACTCAAGGAACTTTCTTTCCCGGGTAGAGGTAGAGGCAGAGTCATATGTACTTGAGCTTATCAAATCTGATAATCCGCTAACAAAATACGAATTCCCCTGTCTATCATGAAAAACCGGTTGGGCAAACTCTCCTAACACCGCATTTCCCATAGCGCTAACCGTCCTCATCATAGGCATAATTTCAATTATATATGGGCTCACCGAATCCTCTGCTAACGATGTGGCTTTATCCCTCGAATAAAGATTTTGAAAATTTACCGGAACAATATCCAAATCAACAACCAGATCTATATCGTTCGTTTGAATAAAGTGTCGTTTTTGTTCTTCTCCCTTTAACTCCTGCCAAGAAACTGTTTTTATTCGGTTCTTGAATTTTTTAGCCTCGAAAATACTCGGAAATGATGCCGCTAAATGGATATTCGCATCAGGATATTTTATACGTAATCCTGAAATAAGCGGCCATAAAGTTATTACTCTTTCTCCTAGCTTGGAGACGAGATCGAACCGCGTGGGATCCATATCGTATATCAGAATATTCCTGATCTCACCTTCGGGTATCTGCGCAAGTGGCGTTTTTATATCCCCTTGGTCGTCTAAACCGAAAATGGATCTTTCTTTTAAAAGAGACTGTGCCCTGTTGGTGCGATCCTCTTTACTCCTATCAATACTTCCTTGTTCTACTACCTTCTCCATTGAGGAGACAAATAGTTTGCTAAACTCCTCTCTTATCCCAATCTCGACAGTCCTCAGATATGAATCGACAGATTTAACCTGCACTTTATCTCGTGAAAGAGAAAACACGACACAAGAAGGTAACAACCTAATCTCGTGAAGCATTTTTGTTATCTCCTCGATGTGCTTCCTAGCGTGAATAGCCGGCAAATGGTATGATTTATCTCCACTGGCAACTTCAGAATTAAAAGGGAAATTGTTGGAATTGAAATTTATAACAATTGGCTTATTTGCTCTCTGCGCTTCAATTAAATCCTTTTTAATAACTTCAAGTTTTTGCTCCTCCTCTCCAAAAAACCAAACTACTTCATCAACTATTGCCTCTTCTTTACAGAGACTTATCCAGTTATCGTTTTCTATTTCACCAGCTCTTTTTGAACTAAAGTTTACCAATAAAGGTGCCTGTTCTAAAGATGTGATTTTTCTCAAAACGGGAACAATATCCTCTTTGGAGTTAATAGTTATTATTTTACTCTCCGAAGTAGGAATGTCCTGTAAAGTATCTATAATAATATCCGCGCCATTTTCATCATGACAAACCCCATACCTATCTTCAATGTCACGAACTAGAGCACTTTGTAAAAAATATTCGGGTCCCATCCAGTTCTCATGTTCCCTACCTCTGCTAATAATCCTGTCCCACCGCAAACGAGAATCGGGTGTCTTTATAAACGTTAATATATCTTCTCTTTTCGCCAAACTTACGCCTTGTCCAAACACCATGCCAGAATGCAGTCCTTCAACTATCACCACTTTAATTGTCTTATCTCTAAGCTCGGTCCTAACTGCGCTTTTTATACTCCCTACCGCTACCTGTCTCCGCCCCTTTTCGTCAACAAAAAGATATGTATCTGTATCAATGGTCAGAATCTGCTCGGGAAGGATATCTCCCATCCCAAAGGATTTCAGTTCTTTTACCAAAGTCGACTTCCCAGAACCAAAAGTGCCACTTACTCTGACAAATACAGGTTCTTTATTTTTGCCCTTCCTCTTCTGCTGTATCATCTCTCTCAGAAGATCTATCCCTTCTCTCTTGGACATGCTCGGTTTATTTTTATTAACAGGTTCTTTGTATGGGTGAATCTCGTATTCTTTGCCGCCAAATGTTACTGTAAAAAAATCGTCTGGGCTTTTAATCCCAAGAGCAACCTCGATTGTCTCGATTGATTGTATCACTCCGCTAAAATAATTTTGATCAAACTCCCTCCCCCAATACGGCATTCTTATTAAGAGCTTTCTTAAATTTTCAACAGATTCAATCAACTTTTCGCGATAATATTCTTCCTGTTTCTGTTGGTAGTGCCTCTTCTCTTCATTTATATCATCTTTTTCGGCAGAGGATGTGAACTGTGCATCTTCTACTGCTCGGCTTAATTTCTTCTTTTCCGGCATTTCCACTTCGCATATAATTTCACA
>JAOZRJ010000048.1 GCA_029931885.1 Candidatus Omnitrophota bacterium
CATAAACACACTCTGGGCGTAAGCCGGAACAACAGAGCTAAAAAGAAAACAAAAAACAACGAAAACAGAAATAATTTTGGAAGGAAGTTTTTTGTGAGATTTTTCTAAAAACACGACCATGGTTTCTCCTTTTTTTTAAAATAAACAATGTTTATTTTATTTAGAAATTAAACAATTTCTTAAAAGTTATATCTAAACCGTGGCGTGTTTATATATGATATGTTTTTTATGATGCTGAAGTTGGAATAAATATAGCATATTTTTGAAGAATTTCAAGGTTTATAGAGTGCTTATATCTTATTTCTTATATAGAATCAATTTGCTCCTAAAATCAATAAATCCACATTTTCATGCGGATTATATCTAATAAAATAAGAAAATCTCGCTTCTTTTATAACTTTGCGAGATTAAAAAGGCCGATAAAGACCAGGATTTCTCCCCACTGCTCTTCGGCAACCCAGCCACCATCTTGCCATCCACTCATGCCTAACCGGCTAAGGATCGCCCTTCTACCCCTTCGGGCAAAGGACACGTAGTGCTTCAGACAACTTAGGTCTGTGGTTTTGCGCCCTCGAGTTTCCTCAAGTTTGCCTTTATCGGCTACATTAAATATAGCATATAAATCTTAGTTTACAAGGCGAGTAAACCCTTTATTAGAGATTTTTTTCTACGAGCAAAACTAGCTTTTTATATATTTTTCCCAATACATATACAACTCTTTAGTAGCTTGTAAATCTCTTGCACAATATCTTGCGATATCTATATATTTTCCATTATGAAATAAATCCTTAACTTGTAGACCTGTAACACCTTCTTCTTTGGGACTCTTGATGTTAAAAGCCTTGCACCACATATCCAAGCTGAATTTTCGACGCATAGCATCATAAAATGTAAGCTGATCCATTAAATCCACGTGCAACCTTGAATCATAACGGTAAGGCACTAAATTTTTGCTAGCCCTGACGCTATTCATTGCAGAACGCAGCATAATAAAAGGACAATCAAATGTCCGGCCGTTAAACGTAATAAAAACATTGGCCTTTTCTATTAATTTCCAAAAATTAGCAAGAATTTCTTTTTCATCGCAGGAGACATAGGTAATCTCACCTTCTTGAAACTTTTCTTTTTTTCCTTCATTTTGAAAAAATACAAAACTTTTATTCGTGTCCACATCCAGCATGCCAATCGTTACAATCTGGGCCGTAACCGGAAAAAAACTCATGCTATTTTTTGCATCAATAATTTTTTGTTCCGTATCAGCAAATTTCAAAAAATATTCTTGCGAAACCTCATCCAAAGTATCAAAATCTTGACCAACTGTTTCGATATCAAAAACAATTTTACTCACTTTCTCTTCTCCTTTATCTTAGGCAACAACTTTAAAAAGTGATTTCATAAGCCTTTGGCATTTCTTTCCAGGTCGTTTTTCAATACCGCTTGAAACATCAAAGGCATACGCCTTAACAGATGAAATAGCTTCCTTAATATTCTTCGGATTTAACCCTCCAGAAAGAATTATTTTCTTTGCAGAAATCTTTGCATCTTTAATGCTGTCCCAAGAAAATACTTTTCCTGTCCCTCCGAAAAATCCTTGTTTGTAAGTATCAAAAAGAAAATAATCAGTTTTATATTTTAAAACTTTTTTAAAATCATTTTTGTTCCTTATACGAAATGCCTTAATCGTCTTAAGGTCTTTAAACTTTTTACAAAAAGACGGCGTTTCATCGCCGTGAAGCTGAAGAGCTTTCAACCCACAATCACGAATAATATTTTTTATATTGCTCGCTGTTTCATTAACAAAAACTCCGACAGGAATAATCTTTTTGGGAAGATCTTTAATAATTTTCTTAGCCACTTTTGGATCAAC
This sequence comes from Candidatus Omnitrophota bacterium, assembly GCA_029931885.1. Next base: position 1,868 of record JAOZRJ010000048.1, read on the forward strand.
ATAACGTGGACTTTTTTTATAAAAAATAAAACCAACTGCCCATGCGCCAAAAGAGGCTGCGGCCAACGCATCCTTTTTATTTGTTATTCCGCAAATCTTAATCTTTGCCATTCAACAATTCCTTAATGGTTAAACCAATATCATAAGAACGCAAAAGAATCTCGCCTACCAAAACTGCATGCGTGCCAAGACTTTTAAGTATTTTAATCTGATCATTTGATTCGATCCCACTTTCAGCAACAATAATTGTATTCTTTGGAATCTGAGGAATTAATTTCTCACACGTCTTAAAATCAACCGTAAAATCATTTAAATTGCGATTATTAACTCCAATAATTTCTGCACCCGCGTCGATAGCCCGATTTAACTCTTTCTTGTTATGAACCTCAACTATATAATCCATATCAAGACTCTGAGAAATAGCCATTAAACTTTTCAAATCTTTATCATTTAAAATAGCAGCAATCAAAAGAATGGCGCTTGCGCCTTGCGAAAATGCTTCATAAACTTGAACCTCGTCAATAAAGAAATCTTTTGCCAAAACAGGAATACTAAAATGCTCAGAAACTTCTTTTACATATGTTGGTTTCCCCAAAAAAAACTTTTCTTCAGTTAAAATAGACAAAGCGCAAGCTTGCGCCTCGACATATTTTCTAGCAAGACCTGAAACGCTAAAATTCTTTCTAATAATTCCTTTGGAAGGTGATGCCTTTTTGATTTCAGCAATTAAATTAATTTTACCAGGCCTAGAAATTGCTTTCTTAAAAAGGGAATAACGGGAATGTTTTCTGTTCTCTAGTTTGCTTTTAAGCGCATTAAAAAAAATCTTCTTTTGCGAAATTAGTTCTTTTTTATGATTTAAAATCTTTTCAAAAAAATTATTTATCATAAATTAGTAATCTTTTTCAAAAGGTCTAACTTCTTTTGTGCTTTTCCAGAATCAATGGAATGCATTGCTAGTTTAATACCCTCATCAGCATCTTTGGCTTTTTCCGCTATATAAAGTGCGTAACCCGCGTTTAAAAGTACAATATCTCTCTTAGGACCCTTTGCGCCCTGCAGAATATCTTTAACAATCTGAATATTTACCTCAAGCTCCCCTCCCTTAATATCTTTAGGGTCAGACAAGGGAATCTTATGCTTCTCAGGAGAAATACCATAGGAAACAATTTCTTGGCCATTATATTCACTAACAAAAGTTTCTGTGGTTGTCGTAATTTCATCTAATCCGTCGTTGCCGTGAACAACAAGCGCTTTTTTTAATCCTAAATTCTTAAAAACATGAGCCATTGGCTCAACAAAATCTTTTGTATAAATTCCCATTATTTGATGTGTTGCGCAGGCAGGACTTGTTAAAGGTCCTAAAATATTAAAAATTGTCTCAACCTTCAATTCTTTACGAACAGAAGCAGCATAACGCATAGCCGGATGCAACTTTTGAGCAAACAAAAATGCAATACCAACCTTATCAAGACAATTACTCATACCATCAGAATCAATTTCAATGTTAACTCCTAAGCCTTCAAGTATGTCAGCACTTCCGCAACGGCTTGAAACAGAACGATTGCCATGTTTTGCAACAATACAGCCGGCACCAGCAACGACAAGAGCAGTAACAGTTGAAATATTAAATGTTCCTGATTTATCTCCACCTGTTCCACACGTATCTAAAACAGTCTCATATTGATCGCAAGGAATCTTGATAGAAAACTCTCGCATGGCTTGTGCTGCACCCGTAATTTCATCAATGCTTGGGACTTTACTTCGTAATGCCAATAGAAATACCGCAAGATCTTCATTAGAAACTTTCCCATTCATGATTTCTTGCATTACTTTCTGCATTTCTTCAGAGGTTAAGTTTTCCTTAGCTGCAATCTTTTTGATAAATTGCTTCATATAATCCTTATAGCGATAAAAAATTATTCAAAAGGGCTTTTCCCTCTTTTGTTAAAATAGATTCTGGGTGAAACTGGACACCACACAACAAAAACTTTTTATGTCGGATACCCATAATCTCGTCATCGTCAGTCCATGCTGTAATTTCCAGACAATCAGGTAAAGTTTTCCTATCAATAATAAGTGAATGATAGCGCGTTGCTTCAAAAGGATTGGTAAGCTTCTTAAACACTCCCTTTTCATTATGATAAATAAGAGATGTTTTTCCGTGCATTAACTTTTTAGCCTGAACAATCTTTCCGCCATAGGCATAACCAATCGTCTGATGCCCAAGACAAACCCCTAGAATAGGAATCTTTCCAGAAAATTGCTTTACGATCTCAACCGACACTCCAGCTTTTTCCGGACGTCCAGGCCCTGGAGAAATAACAATTCTTTCCGGACTCATGTCTTTAATTTGTGCGACACTAATTTTATCATTACGCACAACTTCTAAATCCGCACCAAGCTCGCCAAAATATTGAACAATGTTATACGTAAATGAATCATAATTATCAATCATCAATATCATAGCTATTCATTTCTCCTGATAATTTTAGCCCCAATAGAATTTAATTTCTTTTCTAAATTCTCATACCCTCTTTCAAGATGATAACTACGATGAATTTCTGTCTTACCTTTTGCTGCTAGCCCTGCAATTACAAGCGCTGCAGAAGCCCTTAAATCCGAGGCCATCACCTGCGCACCATAAATCTTTTTTGTTCCTTGAATAATAGCGTTCATGCCCTCTCGACGAATATTAGCCCCCATACGATTCAACTCAGCAATATGAATAAACCTATCTGGATAAACCTTATCAGTAATTACACTAATTCCTGGCGTTAAAGCCATTAATGCCATAAATTGTGCCTGAAGATCTGTCGGGAACCCCGGATAAGGATATGTTGTAAGGCTAACCGGCTTTATATTCTTTTTCACCTTGACCCAAATACTATCATCACCATATAGGAATTTTACCCCTACATTTTCCAATGTATCGATTAACGCCACTAAATGATCCCGACGCGCACCACGAATAACAATATCGCTTCTTGTCGCAACAGCCAATAAAATAAATGTTCCAGCCTCAATACGGTCAGGAATAATTGTATAGTCAACACCGTGCAATTTTTTAACCCCATTAATAACAATACGTGGAGTTCCATGTCCTTGAATATCAGCCCCCATACAGGTTAAAAGTATTGCTAAGTCTTTAATTTCCGGCTCACACGCCGCAGACTCAATAACCGTCTGACCTTTTGCCATGACAGCGGCCATCATGACATTTGCCGTCGCCAGCACAGATGATCCAAAAACTCCTCCTAGATAAATATCGTTCCCTTTTAGTCTTTTTGTTTGTGCTGTTACATAACCATTTTCAACCTCAAACTTTACGTTTAACGCTTTAATGCCCTTGATATGAAGGTCTACCGGACGTACGCCAATAACGCATCCTCCAGGTAAAGAAACTTTTGCTTTCTTGAGTTTTGCTAATAACGGACCTAAAACACAAAACGACCCTCGCATCGTTGACACCAAATCATAATGGGCTACACCTTTTAATGGACCGTTATAAGAAATGCGCACGATATTTTTATCTATTTCGACTTTCTTGCCTAAAGAGCGTAAAAGATTGACCATGGTTTGTGTATCTCGGAGTCTTGGAACATTTCGAATGATACATGTTTCATCAGTTAATAAAGTAGCCGCCATGATTGGCAATGCAGCATTTTTTGCCCCGCTAGTTTTTACCTCTCCCTTAAGAGATCTTCCGCCTTCGATAACTAGTTTATGCATGAGCACGCTCCATGATTAAAATACGTTCAATTTCTCTGTAATCTTTTAAACATTCTCGTACGGTAAATATTCCCTTTTGCAAAAAGATTTCTTGAACATCTTGCACCTGACCGTCACCAATTTCTAAAAAAATCTTTCCGTTGTCATCAAGAGACTTAAGGGCATAATCCGCTATTGCACGATAAAAACTAAGCCCATCTTTTCCTCCATCTAAAGCCATTTTGGGTTCCTGACGAACGTCTAGAGGTAAATGTGCAATATCATCAGACTTAATATACGGAGGATTAGAAATTATTATATCAAATTTCTTATCAGTAGTTACAATTTCTTGCGGACTAAGAAAATCCGCACAAATAAATTCTATCTTGTCTTCAACTTTATGCCTTTGGGCATTCTGTTTCGCAACTTCCAAAGCTCGTACTGAAACGTCAATGGAAATACATTCAGACTTCTCTATATTATGCGCAAGACTAATCGCAATATTCCCGCTACCTGCCCCAATATCCAATATTTTAAAAATCTTTTTATCTTCACTTTGAGCATACTTAAGAACCGATTCAACTAAAATTTCGGTTTCGGGACGAGGGATTAATACACGCTGGTCAACAAAAAACTCCAAATCCATAAAATTACAAGAACCCAAAACATATTGTAAGGGTTCATCATTTTGTCTTCGAGCCTGAATCTGATCAATTTCATTCTGCTGGCTCTTGGACAAGGTCATATTGTCCGTATACAAATCAACCCGTTGGCAATTTAAAACAGATGTTAATATTAATTCTTGTTCTGTCATGATTCCATCTTAAAGTTACGCTCTGCTTCAACTAAGGCGTCCGTAAGCTCATCTAACTCACCATCCATTATACTTGGAAGCTGATGCGTTGTAAATCCAATACGATGATCCGTAACACGACGATCGGGAAAATTATATGTCCGTATTTTTTCACTCCTGTCCCCCGTGCCTACCTTGGATTTTCGCTCTTGAGACTCCTTTTTCGCATTTTCTTGTTCAATCTTATCTGAAACTCTTGCTCTAAGAACACGCATCGCTTTCATTTTATTTTTTAGTTGAGAACGCTCATCCTGACAAATAACAACTGTTCCCGTAGGAAGATGTGTGATACGAATTGCTGAGTCGGTTGTATTAACGCTCTGCCCTCCCGGGCCTGAGGAACGAAAAACATCAATTTTTAAATATTTCGGATCAATCGAAAAATCAACCTCTGTAGGCTCAGACAAAATAACAACTGTTGCAGCAGATGTATGAATGCGTCCCGAGGCCTCTGTTGTTGGAACTCTCTGAACCCTATGTGCACCGCTTTCCCATTTTAAACGCTTCCATACTTCCTTACCGCTAATGCTAAAAACAACTTCTTTAAATCCTCCTGCTTCTGCAGGATGACTACTGATGTGATCAAGCTTCCATCCTTTTTGCGCGGCATACTTCGTATACATTCTATGCAAATCACCTGCGAACAAAGATGCCTCCGCTCCACCTGTTCCTGCCCGAATTTCCAAAATAATATCGCGCTCTTTTTCTTCTCGCCTTGGATTCAAAAGTTCTTTGATCTGTTGCTCTAAAACACTTTCTTTCTCATTAAGAGTTTCAATTTCTAAGCGCGCCAACTCTTCGAATTCCTTATCATGCTTTTCTTTTAAAAGCTTTTCTAAGTCTTGCCTTTGACGAACAATCTCCTCATATTTATGCGCGGACGCAACAATACCTGTCAAATCTGCCATTTCCTTGGCAAGAGATTGATATTTCTTATTGTCCGCAAAAACTTGAGGATCTGCCAAAAGCTGCTCGAGCTCTTTATAGCGCTCTTGAGCTTTTTTAATCTTCTCAGAATTCATTTATCTTATTTATTTTTCTTTGAATAACGTTTCTTAAATCTATCAATACGTCCAGCCGTATCTACAAATTTCTTATCCCCTGTAAAAAATGGATGACATTTTGAACAGATTTCAACGTGGATATTCTTTTTTGTAGAACGCGTCTCAATAATCTCTCCGCAAGCGCAAGCGATCGGCGTATCTTCGTATTTTGGGTGGATATCTTTTTTCATTTTAACAACCTCCTTAATATTTCTTAGTAGTTTAACTTGATTTATTCATATTATCTAAAAACTCTGCATTGGATTTAAATTTACCAAGCTTGCTAATTAGAAGCTCCATAGCTTCGGCTAAATTTAAATCATTTAATGCCTTCCTTAACAGCCAAATGCGCTGTAAATCATTTTCTTGAATTAAAAGCTCCTCATGGCGCGTATTAGATCTCTTAATATCAATTGCGGGATAAATACGTCGTTGGAACAATGTTCTATCGAGCTGTAGCTCCATATTACCAGTTCCTTTAAATTCTTCAAAAATAACTTCATCCATTCGACTTCCAGTGTCAACCAAACCTGTCGCAATGATTGTAAGGCTTCCTCCCTCTTCAACATTTCGTGCAGCACCGAAAAAACGTTTTGGCTTGTGAAGGGCGCTGGAGTCCACACCTCCGGAAAGAATCTTTCCGCTATGCGGCACAACCGTATTATACGCGCGAGCCAAACGCGTAATGCTATCAAGTAAGATTACCACATCTCTCTTATGTTCGACAAGTCTCTTCGCTTTTTCCAAAACAATTTCTGCAATTTGCACATGTCGTTCTGCTGGTTCGTCAAAAGTCGATGCGATAACCTCTCCTTTTACACTTCGCTGCATATCCGTAACTTCTTCCGGTCGTTCATCAATTAGCAAAACAATCAAAATAGCATCAGGATGATTTGTAACAATTGCATTAGCAACTTTTTGCATCAAAACAGTCTTACCACTATAAGGAGGTGCTACAATTAAAGCTCTCTGTCCTTTTCCTAGTGGAGTCAATAAATCCATAACACGTGTAGAAAGTTCCTCTGGAGACGCCTCTAGATTAAATTTCTCTTGTGGATATAAAGGAGTTAAATGATCAAAAAGAATTTTATCTTTACATTTTTCCGGACTTTCAAAATCAACAGCCTCAACTTTTAATAGGGCAAAATATTTTTCTCCTTCTTTTGGCGGACGAATTTGCCCGCTTACGCTATCACCGGTCTTTAGATTAAATTTTCGTATCTGAGACGGTGATACATAAATATCATCCGGGCAAGGCAAATAATTATAATTTGCGGTACGTAAGAATCCAAATCCTTCAGACAAGACCTCTAAGGTTCCAGCACCAAACATTAATCCTTCTTTTTCGGCCTGACCCTGCAAAATCTTTAGAATCAAATCCTGTTTTTTAATTCCGCTCAAACCGTTAACATTCATTTCCTTTGCAATTTGAGTCAGCTCGGACATCTTTTTATCCTTTAATTCATCAATAAAAAGCTTGTCCATACCTTTGGCATATGTCTTTGT
>JAOZRJ010000259.1 GCA_029931885.1 Candidatus Omnitrophota bacterium
CAAATCTTAAAAGTCAAATATTGATTCCAATACGCATCCTCTTCCATAGCAGTTTGGATTTGTTTCACAAAGTCGCCGACGTTCATCGCCCAAGCACCTCGATCTCGTAACTCGAATTCAATAACTCACGAATTCTAAAACCATTACTCACAGGAATTATGTGTCCGTTATTAAATCGCCATCGATGTAACTTTCCGTCCTTCCACTCGAATGCAATCATATCCTTTCCATCAGAATGAGTCTTAATCCAATCTAAACGACTCCAGAAGTATTGGGCATCGGTTGAAGAGTATACTTTTGATGAATTCCTGCGCGTATGTGCATCAAGAATTATATCTTGTGTGTTTTGCTTATTCCAAGAAAGGCATACATGCGACCCATACTTGAATTGGAACCGGTAATCTCCAATCCTTAGAAGAAAGAAATCCTCTAAAATTGGCGTGTGGTGAATCCGATTAATCCGTCGGATAAATTCTTCAACGTCCACTATAAATCGCCCTCCGAAAGTTATTATAATTATCTCGTTTAATATAATTCAATATTTCCTCTCCTTCAAGAACCCTCACAGCATAAACAGCTTTATGGAAGTGCCATTTATAAAATTTTTTATCTTTTTCGTAATTAAATGCAACTATAGACTTGATTTGTTGATCAAATTCACGAATGATGTCTATTTCATAGAATGCAAGTTCAGCATCCATAATTGTATCAACCGTATCTGGAAGTGGAATATAATTAATCCGAGTTAAGCCATCTTTGTCAAGTTCATATTCATAAATTATATCCCCTCCATTGTCGATATGATAATGCATCCCACCTACACCAACATAATAAAATGGAGATTCATCAAATACACTTGCTTTCTTCACCTTAGCAATAAATTCTTCAATCTTCATGTTTGAGTGCATCCATCAATGTAAATTTAAGTTCGTTTTGCATTTTCTCTAATGCGGACAATTGATTTTCATGATTCCATGAATGTGCGTATCGAGTCCACAGATAATCCTTAATAAATGGTTCTAATTCTTCACTGTTATTAATATTATACTCTCTAACCTTAGTCTTCTTTATATATAATGTCCCTGTCATTTGATAATACATAAAATGGAGTGTGGTTTGAGAATTGAGTTTCACATAATATTCTATCATACCCTTGTAAATTAAAATTTGTTTAAAAACTTTTCGTTAAGTTTATATGCTTTCATTCATTTCTTGATCTTACTATGAGAATATTTCATAAGAAAGAAAAAAAGCCGGATGTAAAAATCATGGCAATATCACGAGCAGGATTAGAAGAACTCGGAGTGTTTAATGTAATTCGCAGTAAGGCAGACGTGGGGATTTTCCTCGAAAAGATGAGCTACAAGAAAATGTATCTGCATTTAGAGAGTGAAAACAACCAATCAAGATTAGTCATTACAGACCAAGAATACTCTTCCAAAGAAGAAAGAACAATGGTATCTAATTACCTTTGGATCACGCGTAAAGGTTTTAATCGAGAGGGTTTACCATGAAAGTAAGTGAATATATGACTAAAATCGAGGCAATCACAGTCAAAATCAACCAAGAGAAATCCAGATTAACTAAAGAAGAAATTGTATCTTGGGGTGAAATCCGCGACGGGTATGTAGAGTTAATATTGGACTATGTAGGCGAACTGGAATTTACAGTAGAGCAAATGTTTGGCGGTCTTACACAATGAGTAAGAAAGTAGTTAATCCAAACACTGGACAAAACGAAGAACTTCAGATCATAACAGTGAATATCCCTAAATCACACATCCGCTTCCTTCATTCAATGGAGAAAATGGGTATTGGGGCATCTCGTTCTGAGTTAATCCGTATGGCTATCAATAACTTCGTTGTAAATCATTTAAAATACTATGCAGATATTGATACTCGTTCTGATGAGATTAATAAAGACCCTGAGGCTTTTGTCCAGAAATATTATATGGATGTAAAAGTTTAAATAGGTTATCTGACTTATCTATATTAGATTCCTACCTTTTTTTCGGTCAGACCCAAAAGATGGAATCTGTTTTTAAGCACCGGTGGTCCAGTTCGGTCTGAAAGACGTATACCTCTATCCCTACATGGGACTAAGTATAAGGTCGATAGTTCAAATCTATCTCGGTGCGCCAAGAAAATGTCAAGAACTAAATATAGTCGTTCGAGAAAGTCCGATGTCGTGCAAGTATCTGATTGGTGGTTTACTGATTATTGCAGGTGTCATTATTGTGAACGCAGAACAAACGCAATTTATAAAGCGAAGGATAAAAAACGAATAAAGCGAGATAGTCTAATCTGGAAGGATGTCGGGCTCATAACCCGGATTTAGTGATTCAAATTCACTTCTCGCTCCCATACAATTCACACGGGACACAGTG
>JAOZRJ010000049.1 GCA_029931885.1 Candidatus Omnitrophota bacterium
ATAACCAGGATAAGAAGTTTCCGGCCAAATAATTAAATCTGGATCATCCTTAACTGCTTTTTTTGTTAAATTAAAATAATCCCTTAAAACTTTTGGCCACGCCTTTGGATGCCATTTTTTCTCCTGAGAAACATTTCCCTGAATAATCGAAACTTTTATCTGATCCAAAGAAACTTTATTGTTCAAACAATAAACACCATAAGAAATACTTATGACAACAGCAATCATTGCAATCCAAACAAAAAATATTGGCTTCTTTGTCTTCGCATGATCACATTGCGCAAAAGTGCAAAGAAATTCTTTCAAAGCAACGTTGACCATTACAACAAGAAAAGAGATGCCGTAAACACCTGTTATATCGGCGATTTGAATCATTACAATATTTTTATATTGTGAATGCCCCAACGAAACCCAACCAAAACCACTAAAAAGATGTGCACGTAAAAATTCTAAACAAACCCAAAGGCTTGGCAACAAAAAAACCTTTGTTATGCTGCTGAATTTTGAACACAAATAATACCCAATAGCAAAAATAGCAAAATATAACGCTAAATACGCAATCAAAAGAATTGTTCCGATGCTTGTAACAAATAAAAACCAATATAACGTTATACCAAAAAACAATATTCCTAAAAAATAACCTATCCGAAAACACTCCTGCCATTTTTTTCCATCGAGTGCCAAAAAAAACGGCACAAGCCCTACCCAAGAAAAAATCCAAATATCAGTCTTGGGAAATGCCAGAATCAATAGAATAGCTGACAGCGAATACAAAAAAGGTATTCTTGTCAAAGAACGAATTAAGAAATTTTTTTTCATCAAATTAATAATTAAATTAAATTCCAGAAATTTTTATTATCGCTCCACACGGGCTCGATACTTTACAACACTTTTACCATTTTTAGGAACTTCGACATTAAAGCGTACAGAAAAAGCACCTATTTTTTCATACGGTTGATTATTATAAATAATCTTCCAGTCTCCGTGTAACGGCTCAATAAGCCCTACTACAATTTTTTCACTTTTATGATTCTTTATTTCAAGCTCCCACTCTGTTTCATAAACACGGGTAGAAATCTTTTTAAAATCTGTTTGTTTACGTTCAACGACAACATCAAACGCTTCCCCGACTTTAAGCTTTACTTCTTCATCTTTCGGCGTATGATCTATTTTATCTTCACCAATAAACTGCAAAGAACCTTTATCATCTTGTTTATAAAGCCGCATAACACCAGCCGGCAATGGCATGCCTAATTTATTTCTTTCAGAATTCTCAAATCTAACAAAAACGTAAACTTTTTGTTTAGGATTTTGTTCTCGATATTGACGTGTGTAGTATCCCTGCTCACCGTAAACAAGAAATTCTTTCGTAATCTGAACATCATTTGCCTCGAGCAAGCTAATCTGCTTGGTTTGATTATTTTTAATATCTGTTGGCCGCTGCAAATCATAAATATGATATTCAAAAAAAGCTTTTTCCACAAATTGTGCTCCTGTTGCCTCTGAGTTAAAAGCCATATCCATCATCCTCATCTCTTTTCGAGGACTACGGTCCTTAACACGATTGACTTCTCCAGCAACTAACTTTAACTTAGCTTTTTTATAAACAGCTCCGCTCTTATTATCAATCGTAACCCAACCAGTAAGATCAGCCATAGTATCTGCTTTATTTAAAACAAAAATGTAATCTGCCTTCCAGGTAATATTCTTTGTTAAATAAGAAACTTGTACGTTATGCGCTTTACTGCTTTGATTATCATAAAGCCACGTCAATGTCGGCTTAGAAATAAGATTTTCGGGAATCTCCGGCAAAATTTGATATCCGGGATAGCTTAAATAAATTTCATCATCAATTTTATAAATTGGTCCATTATTATTGCTTAACAATATAGCATCCACAATATTCTTACGATCCTGATATTGATTATTTTCCATAAGCTTAATCTTTTTACCTACATACTTATCTAAAAGCTTTTTTTGATTCATCAAATCATATTCATAATTCTGCTCTAAAATCATAAATCTACTTGGAGCGTTCAAAGATTTAACATGAACCGTTACCGGCATAATATAAGAGGCAACATCCATAAACCGTAGTTCATTATCCTTTCCTACAGGCAATTCTATCTTTCGCGTATCTTTAATAAGTCCTATGTTAGAATTATAAACCGTCACCTCGATACCAGATTGATCATCAATTGTAGATTTTGTTATAATTTGAGCAGCTGATACATTAAAAGTCATTAAGCTAAAAATAAAACATAGGGCAAGAATTATTTTCTTCATACTTTCCTCCTCTTTTCTTTAAATGCCAAAATAAATTATTTTAACGTCCACAACATTTCTTATATTTTTTTCCACTACCACAGGTACACGGATCATTACGTCCTACCTTAGCCGTGCTTCGTTGCTGCACATTAGGGGCTCCGGAATTTTCTGCTTGCGGAGGATTTAATACCTCAGGTCTCGTAGGCCTTGACTGTCTATTAGATAAACTTGAAAACTCATTATGCACAAATTCTTGAGGTAATGAATCAAACACACTTCTAGGCCGTTCACGGTTTTTTGCCGGCTCTACTTTAAATATAATATCCAAAACATCCTGCATGATCGAATCATACATAGCCTCAAACATGCCAAACGCCTCGTGCTGATACTCCACTAAAGGATCTTTGTGCGCAAACGCCCGTAAGCCAATGCCTTCTTTAAGCTGATCCATAGCATAAAGATGATCTTTCCACTTTGCATCGATTGTCTGAAGCAAAACAATTCGCTCGAGCCCTCTCATCCGTTCAGCTCCGATCAACTGTTCGCGATGGCCATAGAGATCTACCATTTTCTGATAAATCAACTCTTCTATTTGTTCTTGGCCCATGTCATTCAATTCTTCTTTTATCGTATAAATATCAAGCCCAAAAGATGTCTTAAGAGAAACCAAAAGGCCCTCAATATCCCAAGCACTTTCACCTTCTCCAGTAAACAAATATTGCTGAACCATAAATTTTACAACATCTTCTAAAGATTCAATAATCCTCTCTTTTGTTTCCTCTCCTTCTAGAATTGAACGACGCAAACCATAAATAACTTCTCTTTGGCGATTCATAACATTATCGTATTCTAAAAGTTGTTTACGAATTTCAAAATTATGTCCTTCAACACGTTTTTGCGCAATTTCAATAGCACGACTAACAATTGGATGCTCGATAACCTGTCCTTCTTCCATACCCAAAGTACTCATCATATTCATAATACGATCCGATCCAAACAATCGCATAAGATCATCTTGAAGTGAAACATAAAAACGCGACGATCCCGGATCTCCCTGTCGTCCCGACCGTCCGCGCAACTGATTATCAATACGTCTCGATTCATGGCGTTCTGTTCCTAAAACATGAAGACCTCCCGCATTAACAACCTTTTCATGTTCTATCTGAACTTCTTGACGAAACTGTTGTAAAAATTTTAGATAAAGATCATCTTCAGGCTTCTCCCCATCCTTAGAATCTTTTCTTTTTTGCTCCGCTAAACTTTTGGCCAAATGTTCTGCATTACCTCCTAAAACAATGTCTGTTCCTCGTCCAGCCATGTTTGTTGCAATTGTTACCGCACCGAAACGACCAGCCTGAGCAACAATATGAGCCTCCAAATCATGATATTTCGCATTTAAAACCTGATGAGCAACACCACGCTGCTTTAGCATGCTAGAAAGTAATTCTGATTTTTCAATAGAAATTGTTCCAACCAAAACAGGCTGCCCATTTTTATGCAAAGAAGTAATTTCATCAACAACAGCTTGAAATTTTTCTTTTTCAGTTTTGTAAATAGCATCAGGATAATTTTTTCTTTGTAGCATTTTATTTGTTGGCAAAACGATACAATCCACTTTATAAATTTGCTTAAATTCATTAGCTTCCGTATACGCTGTTCCTGTCATGCCGGATAATTTATCATACATACGAAAATAATTCTGAAAGGTAATGGTTGCTAAAGTTTGATTTTCCCTCTCGATCTTAATACCTTCTTTGGCTTCAACAGCCTGATGTAATCCATCTGACCAGCGTCGTCCCGGCATCATTCGTCCAGTAAACTCATCAACAATAATTACTTGCCCGTCCCGAACAACATAATCAACATCAAACTTAAAGAATTCTCTAGCTTTTAAAGCCTGCAAAATATGATGCCGATATTCAATAGTTTCCATATCGTGAAGATTATCAACATTAAACATCTTTGCGGCTTTTTGCTCTCCTTGTTCCGTCATGGATATTGAACGAGCCTTTTCATCCGACACATAATCAAAGCCAGAAGATAAGTCTTCACCTTTATACTTTGCATCAATTTCTTCTTTTTCAGTAATACGGCGTCCTTTTAGTTGACCAATAATTTGATTAGCAGTGTAATATTTATCCGTAGATTCCTCAGCGGGTCCTGAAATAATTAACGGCGTTCTTGCCTCATCAACAAGAATACTATCAACCTCATCAAGAACAGCAAAATAATACTCGCGCTGAACCATTTCTTCTTTAAAGCTCACCATATTGTCACGCAAATAATCAAATCCAAATTCATTATTTGTTCCATAAGCAATATCTGCCTGATAAGATTCTTTTCGCTTTGAGGGAGGTTCACCATGTTGAATAACTCCAACGCTTAATCCTAAGAATTTATAAACAGGTCCCATCCATTCACTATCACGTTTTGCTAAATAATCATTAACCGTAATTACATGAACACCCTTACCTGTCAAAGCATTGAGACATGTCGGAAGTGTAGCCACCAATGTTTTTCCTTCTCCAGTCGCCATTTCTGCAATATTGCCTTTATGTAAAATCATTCCTCCTATAAGCTGAATATCAAAATGCCGCATACCAATTGTTCTAATACTAGCTTCCCTCACAATCGCAAAAACCTCTGGAAGAATAGAATCTAAGGTTTCTTCTCTGGATTTTATAAGATTATTTTTCACTTTCTCAATCTCATTAACCAACCCTTCACGTTCATGATTATCTGTTGACTCTTTATAACGTTTCTCAATCTTTTCAAGCTCTTCCTCTGTGGGCTTAAGTGACTGCTTAATCTTTGTTTTAAATTCTTCCATCTTGCTACGCAACTCATTATCAGTTTTTGATTTTACTTGCTGTTCAAATCCATTAACTTGTGACGCAATCTTAGCCATTTTTTTAATAACGCCGATAGAAGGCAACGGCAAATCCATAGGCAGACGAACATTCACTTTGGGATCCAACTGATCAATAAATTTTTGAGCATTACGTACAATAGTTTTACGAATTAAAAAATCAAACATTTATAAACTCCAGAATTATATTTTAATTTCTATGGTTTCTTTTTTAAATATGCTTCCATGAAGCCATCAAGATCTCCGTCCATAACCTTCTGAACATTTCCGACTTCATAATTTGTCCGATGATCCTTGACCATGCAATAAGGTTGAAACACATACGAACGAATTTGGCTACCCCATTCAATTTTTTGTTTTTCCCCGTATTCAGATGCCATCTTTTGCTCTTGTGCTTTTCTTCTGCGCGCATAAAGTCTTGCCTTCAAAACTTTCGTAGCTGATTCTTTATTTTGAAGCTGTGAACGCTCATTTTGACATTGAACAACAGTCCCTGTAGGTATATGCGTTATGCGCACAGCCGAATCTGTAGTGTTGACGCTTTGTCCTCCAGGGCCGGATGACCGAAAAATATCTATACGCAATTCATCTGGGTTAATTTCAATTTCAACATCATCTTCTACCTCTGGAATTACATCAATGGAAACAAACGATGTATGTCGTCTTTTGTTCGAATCAAAAGGAGAAATTCGAACTAACCGATGGACACCTTTTTCCGCTTTTAAAAAACCATACGCCATAGACCCGCTTATACGCAAAGTAGCGCTCTTAATGCCTGCTTCTTCCCCAGGTAAAATATCTAAAATCTCAACTTTATGTTTTTTACTTTCCGACCAACGAGAATACATACGCAAAAGCATATTCGCCCAATCACAAGATTCTGTGCCCCCTGCCCCGGCATTAATACTTAAAAGAGCATTATTAGAATCAAATTCTCCAGCTAAAATTGTTCGTAGCTCAACTTGATCAACTTGTTGATTAAGCTGAATCAAATCTTTATTTACTTGATCTAAAAAGGACGAGTCATCTTTAGCCATGTCAGCAAATTCTTTAAGATCCGAGAGCTTTGCATAGCTCTCCTGAAACGGCTCGACAATGCTTTTAAGATTTTTCAAATCACGCATCACTTTATTAGAATTCTTACTATCATCCCAAAAATTCGGCTCAGACATTTGGCCTTGAATAAGCTCAATCTGTTTATTTTTCTCAGACAAATCAAGAAGCCCTTCAAGACTTTTAAGCTTTGTTTCAATATTGTTTATATACTTTTTAATATCATCTATCATAATATACTTATAAAAGTAGAAATATATATTTAAGCGA
Source organism: Candidatus Omnitrophota bacterium (assembly GCA_029931885.1). The sequence continues at coordinate 6,461 of JAOZRJ010000049.1, forward strand.
GAAGTATTATATCATATCCTTTTTGAATTACAATTTTGAATTATATAACTATTAGAATGGTTTGTCTTCTGAGGAGACCTATATAAATCGCTTTATACCGCTTAATTCAAGATTAAATTCATCTTTACTATCAGCAACGCGACACGCTTCACTTTCTTCTACCTCGCCATCGCGCACGAGCTGAGCAAGCGTCTGCTTGAAAGATTTCATTCCGGACATTTTTCCATCATTAATAAAACCTTGAATGTCTCTAATTTTCTGCTCACGGATAAGTCTGGCTACTGTTGGCGTCAAAACCATCGACTCATACGCCGCAACGCGTCCTTGGCCGTCTTTACGCGGCAAAAGTCTTAAAGACAAAACGCCCTTAAGCAATAAGGAAAGTTGCAGGCTAACTTCCATATGAAGATGGGGAGGTAAAAAATTAAGAATGCGTTCAAGTGTCTTAATCGCATTATTTGTATGAAATGTAGCAAAAACCAACGCCCCTAGCTCTGCAGCGGAAATTGCAGCAAGCATTGTAGCTTCATCGCGGATGGTTCCGATAAAAATTACATCAGGGCTTTGCTGTGTAACATGACGTAGTGCCTTAGGATAAGAAAAAAAATCAATATCCATTTCTCTTTGATTGATAATACTTTTTTTATCTTTAAATAAAAACTCAATCGGATCCTCCAAAGTCACAATATGCTTTTCTGACTTTTCATTAATATAATCAATCATGCTTGCGATAGAAGTTGTTTTTCCGCTACCTGCAGGACCACAAGCTAAAATAAGCCCCCTAGGCTCTTGACAAAAAGCTTCACAAAGCTCTGCAGGAAGCTTTAATTCTTGAAATGTTTTTGTGCTACTTTTGACATACCTTGCTACAAGTGCAGGAATCGTTCTTTGAGAAAATATATTAATTCTAAAACGTCCTAATTTCTCATCATTATAAATAAAATCGATGTCCATATTCTTTTTAAAGAAATCTTTTCGACCATGTTCTGACAAAAGTTCCTCAACGAGCTCGTCCATATCTTGAGGTAGAATCTGCTGATCATCTAATCGCTGAACCTTTCCATCAATGCGTGCACGAGGTTTTGCGTAAGCTCTTAAAAATAAATCTGAAGCCTCTTTCTCAACCATTAATTCAAAATATTTTCGTAACTTCATATCAGTCCTCTTTAGCGTTAATATGTTATAAATTATTGTACATTAAAATAGGTATTTACCAATAATTATTTTAGACAAAAATATTTTTGAGCATCTTTTTCCAAATCTAATAATAGCCTTCTAAAAATAAAAGATCTCTCTATCTGCATCCTATCTGTTCTTGCCAAAAGCATGCTTTGTCCTCAGCATCCTATGATAATTAATAGCAAAACGATGCGCTTCATCTCTGATTCGCTGAATCAGCTTCATCCCTAAAGAATCCTTTGATAAGACAACAGGCATCCGTTTTTTAGGAAGAAATATTTCTTCATTTCTTTTAGCAATAGATATTAAAGGAATATCAAGATTTAATTTTTCTAATTCTCTCTTGGCATACGCAAGCTGCCCTTTTCCTCCGTCAACAACAATCAAGTCCGGAAAAAGTGCTCCTTGTTTTTTTAAGCGTTGATATCTGCGTCGAACGACTTGAGCAATCATTTTAAAATCATCAATTCCTTGAATATCACGAATACGGAATCGTCGGTAATTTTTCTTATCCGGTCTTCCATTTAAAAAAGAAACCATTGACCCTACAGCTTGCTCTCCCATAATATTTGAAATATCAAAAGCCTCTATCCTCTCAGGCCGGTGAAAAAACTTTAGCACCCTTTGCAACTGTTCGGTCTCTTTAAAATAATTGATATCTTTTGTTCCGGAATAAAGTGCACCAATTGCACGAATTTGATCACGTACCTTCGCAGCCTTTTCAAATTCCTTTTTTATAGCCAGAGTCTCCATTTCTTTTCTTAAACTCCTAAAAAGATTATCCTTCTGACCTTTTAAAATCATTGATACGCGGCGAACGATTTTTTGATATTCTTTTTTGCTAATATTTTGAATACACGGCGCATCGCAAAGGCCAATATGAAAATCCAAACATGCTTTTTTAGGCAAATGATTACAAATACGAAAAGGGAAAATACATCTAATAATATTTAACGCTTCACGAATTAATTTTGCATTAACATACGGACCAAAAAGATAAACATTCTTTTTTAAGCCTTGTTTCTCACACGGCCGTACAATAGAAATAAGAGGATATTCTTGTTTTGTAATTTGTATAAAAGGATACGATTTATCATCCTTAAGATCTATGTTGTATTTGGGGTGATGCTGCTTAATCAAACTCGCTTCCAAAATCAAAGCCTCTGCTTCGCTTGATGTTAGGATACAATCAATATTTGCAATTTTGCTGACGAGAAAATCTGTTTTTAAAAATGTATTTTTTGTTTTCCGAAAATAAGATTGAACTCTTTTACGA
>JAOZRJ010000260.1 GCA_029931885.1 Candidatus Omnitrophota bacterium
CGTTCTATTCCTTGAGCTTCGTTGCTAATTCTTCTATTAGTCCATGCTCGTAAATAAGTTCAAGAGCAATTAGGTGGGCAATATGGCCTTTTGTCTCGCTTCGTCCTGTCGTGCCAGTTTCAATCTCATTGACTCTAGTTCTGGCCATGCCCATTAGATCAGCCATCTTCTGTTGAGTAATGCCAAGTGTTCCCCTGAGTTGTTTAATTGTTGTCATTATTTTACTCTTACTAAATCATTTTCTCTTCCCATCATTGGGATTATGTAAACAGTGCCTTGCTCATCAAAAGACTCGCAAGCGTCAAATCCCATTGCCTTAGCAGCTGATCCTTGCTGCGCTTGAACAAACCAGTCGTCTTCATAATCACCTGTAATTTCTCCAGCGTTCCGAATCTCACCGCTCAATAACTCTGCCGCTTGATCTTGGGTGCAGTCTAAAACATTTGCTATGTGATCAATTGTGTCAGTGTCGTCAAGGTCAGAAACTTCGATTATTTTATTGTCTGATATCTCAAGAGAATAAACTGCTTTCACATCGCCCATTGCATACTCCTCAGCAGAGAAAAACAAACAATCATCAAACAACCCGTTGTTTTTGATCTCTGTAATTTCTTCTGGGCTTGTGTGAAAAACTTTCATTGTATCGTCTCCGTTTTAATTTCGGGTTGATTCCCTCCCTCTCTATATAATACTATAGTCACCTTTGGCGACAATGTAAAGAGCAAAATGAGAAAGTTGAAAATAAAATACGGAAGTGTCAACAAGTCTTTTCTTCCTAATCTCTTTTATCCCTTCTTTCGTTTTCTAACCTTGCAATCTGATTTTCTCTGTGATTGCGGCCAAAAAAACAGGATTTAATCTTGTTTTTATATCGCACCACAAATTCACTTTCTGTTGCTGTTAGTCTTGCCGTGGCATTTAATTTAGCCACGGCGTAAGTAATCGAATTTACCATGCCATTTCTCGCTCTTCGTCCATCTTGCGATCTGCGGCGTAGTCGATTTGGTCACGATCATACTCCGAGACTTCTTGTTCAAACTCTTCATAGAGTTCCTTGTTTGTCTCTATAAGTTCGATGGCATCAATTGACCCAACCTCGTAGTCTTTATAGCCACCACTGCCATCAGGCATCATACTCTCAATAAAGAGTTTTGCATCGTTTGCGTAAACCTCCGCTGGATAGCCAGGCTCGTTAAATGTTGGGGATGATCCGCCGTGGACCTCCCAACTATAAACTTCAATATAAGTTGCAGCGCCATAAAGCGGCGACCCCTTTGGAAATGTATAGCTTGTTAATGTAATCATGGTTTCTCTCAATTTGTGAAACAGAGAAATTCCGTTTCGTTAAAGATATTATTAACATCGATAATAGGGAATGTCAACTTTATTTAAAAATTAAATTACTATTAAATTAAACTTGACACTGGCGGCGAGAGCAGTTATTACTTATAAGTAACTTCAAAACAACAAAAGAGGACAAAATGAAGAAGAAGAAAAGGATTATATCTTTATATGTTTTCCCGGATTATGCAGAAGACTTCAAAACTCTCTGTGAGGAATTAGGGGAATCACAAACGAAGATTATGGAACGAAAACTGATTAGAATGGTCAATGACTGGCGCAAGAAAAAGGGGAATTGAGATGGAAGACAACATTAAGATAAAGATGATTTATAGTTGCGTAAAAGCAACAGTCGACACAATAACGGAAGACAAAGAAGAACGATACAACAGGGAAACAATTAATAATTTGTTAAGTGGAATGATTGTTGAAATATTAGAAATAATGACGGAGGTTTAGTATGGACTTCAAAGAGGGATATAAATTAAAGATCGGTCAGCATGTTGAACAAAAAGGAAAGTTTAACTACTTATCGTGGACCTTTGCAGTAAAAAGTCTTCGGGAAAACTGGCCAGAAGCAACATGGATAATTCACGAGAATAGCGACGGTTGCCCTTATTTTAAAACACCTAAAGGGTATATGGTAAAAATATCGGTGTTTATCGATGGTCTTGATTTTTCACAATGGCATCCGATATTAAACTATCAGAATAAGCCGATTGATGAGCCTAACAGTTTCGAAATAAACACAGCCATTCAGCGCGGATTAACAAAAGCAATTGCATTGGCCACAGGAATCGGCCTTGGTTTATATGCTGGGGAAGACCTGCCCCAAGAGATAGACGAAACAAAGTTTAGCGGCCATTGGGTGTCAATAATGGATGAAAACAGCGAAAACATTGAGCAGCTGGAGAAGTGGTTTAAGTCTATTCAGGATCAAGCAGCAAAAAGCATGAGTGCCACTGAGCGGCAAAAATTCTATGACGCAGTAAAAGACCAAAAGACAATGCTGGAAGAAAAGGCCGG
>JAOZRJ010000050.1:0-2397 GCA_029931885.1 Candidatus Omnitrophota bacterium
GGACAAGATTTTATCATTTACTAGTCATATTCCTCATTTATTGGCTTATGCAATGATCGGTGCGATTCCAAGCAAATATATGGAATATGGATCAACAGGGTTAAAAGATACAACCCGTATTGCTTCATCTAATCCTCAATTATGGAATGATATATGTATGGAGAATTCGAGAAATGTTGTCTTTGTTCTTGATGAAGTTGTTAAAGAGCTGGCAAATTATCGAAAAGCAATTACTTCAAAGAACCAAGTAACTTTAACGGAAAGTTTTAAACGTTCAAAGAGTAAAAGAGATGCCATCAAATAAGGAATTACATCCAATTGTGGTTGCAATTGATGGACCGGCAGGATCAGGAAAGAGTACTGTTGCAAAAGAAGTCGCAAAAAGATTAGGATTTACATATCTTGATACTGGAGCGATGTATCGATCTTTAACTTTGAAATCTTTACAAAATAATATTAATCTTGAAGATGAAAATCAACTAATTGCTTTGGCTAAAGAAACACTTATTGATTTTCGCATGAGCCCTGATCATCATCTGTTGGTTTTTTTAGATGGACAAGATGTTTCAACGGCTATTCGTACGTCTGAAGTCACTAACAATACATTTTATATCGCAAGAGTTCCTGGCGTGCGTGAAGTTATGGTAGACCGACAAAGAGATATTGGATCTAAAAATAATATCGTGGCTGAAGGAAGAGACATTGGAACAGTTGTTTTTCCTAAAGCAAAAAGAAAGTTTTATCTCGATGCCAATTTTGAAGAGCGTACGCAGCGTCGATTTAAAGAATTAAAAGAAAAAGATAAGCCGGTGGAATGTTTAGAAGTTCAGAAAGACCTAAAAGATCGAGATACAAAAGATTTTACTCGAAAAGTTGGTCCTCTTAAAATAGCCGAAGACGCTATTGTAATTGATTCTACTCAGATGTCCATAGAAGATGTTGTACAAAAACTAATCGAAATTATCCAAGAAGATGAATAAAAATCTTATTCGTAATTTTTCAATTATTGCCCATATTGATCATGGCAAATCGACACTGGCAGATCGTTTGATGCTTTTTACGGGAGCCATTGATGAGCGAAAATTTAAGAATCAAATTTTGGATGATATGGATCTGGAGAGAGAACGCGGAATTACGATTAAGGCCTCTGCCGTACGTCTGAAATATAAGGCAAATGATGGAAAAGAATATATATTAAATTTAATTGATACTCCTGGTCATGTCGATTTTACATATGAAGTTGAGAAATCTTTAAGGGCATGTGAAGGGGCTTTGCTGATTGTTGATGCTTCGCAGGGTGTTGAGTCTCAGACGATAGGAAATTATTATTTAGCTATTGATAGCAATCTAGAAATGATTCCGGTTATCAATAAAATTGATATTGCGAATATTGATTTGGACATTTCAAAAACTGAATTAAAAGAGATCTTCGGCTTTAAAGAGAAAGATATAATGCTTGTTTCAGCAAAAGAAGGAACTGGAATCAAAGAGGTTTTAGAAAAGATTGTGGAATTTATTCCACATCCTGATGGAAAAGACGAGGATCCGACACAAGCGTTAGTTTTTGATTCAAAGTATGATACTTATAAAGGTGTAGTAATTTATGTGCGTGTTGTTAGCGGTATTCTTAAGGCAGGTATGCGTATTAAAATGATGCATCTTGATAAGGAATTTTCTATTGAAGAAATTGGTATTTTTAATCCTGAAGCTGAAAAAGTAAAAGAGCTTACAAGCGGAGAAGTTGGATATGTTACATGTAATATTCGAGACCCAAAAGAAGTGCATGTTGGCGACACGATCACTGATCCTCAGAATTCAGCAAGTAAGCCTTTGGAAGGCTATAGACGTTTAAAACCTTTAGTTTTTGCAGGTGTTTACCCTGAGAATCCGGCTGATTTTATGAATTTGCGTGAAGCATTGGGAAAGCTTAATTTAAACGATCCAAGCTTTGTCTACGAGCCGGAATCTTCTCAATCGTTTGGGCATGGATTTCGTTGTGGCTTTTTAGGGTTATTGCACATGGAAATTGTTCAAGAGCGGTTGCAGCGAGAGTATAGCCTTAATCTTATTTTAACAACGCCAAATGTTAGTTATCGCGTGACGAAGAAAAATAAAAAGGTTTTAGAGATTGAGAGTCCCGCGCAGCTTCCGGATCTTACAGAAATCGATCAGATTGAAGAACCTTTTTTATCTGTTTCTGTTTTTACTCCTGTATCCACAATGGACGCTGTTATGGAAATGGCGAAACGTAAAAGAGCTGTTTATCAGGAAAGTTTGTATGTTTCTGATCGCATGAAAATTCTTTTTGATGTTCCTTTGTCTGAGGTTATTGTTGATTTTAATGATTTAGTTAAATCAGCTACTAAAGGTTATGGGTCTATTGATTATGAACTTAAG
>JAOZRJ010000050.1:2407-8794 GCA_029931885.1 Candidatus Omnitrophota bacterium
AGATATATGCCAACACAGGTTTTAAAGCTCGATATTTTAATCAATGATAAAGCTTGTGATGCTTTTTCTTGTTTAGTTCATAAGGACCGTTCTTACGAGAAAGGGCAATCATTAGTTTCAAAATTAAAAGAATTAATTCCCCAGCAGCTTTTTGAGATTAAGATTCAAGCGGCGTGTAACGGACGTATTATTTCAAGTGCGAAGGTTCGTTCAGTTGGGAAAAATGTAACAGCAAAATGTTATGGTGGGGATATTTCAAGGAAACGAAAATTATGGGAAAAACAAAAGGAAGGAAAAAAACGCCTTAAGCAAATAGGAACAGTTGAGATTCCTCAAGAGGCTTTTTTAGCGGTGTTAAAAATATGAGCTTACGAAGATATTTTAGAAAAGATGGTCCTGCCCGTGAATGGGTTGAATCTTTAGTTATTGCTTTTATTCTAGCAATGATAATTAGAACTTTTATTATGCAGGCTTTTAAGATTCCGACAGGGTCAATGCGTATGACATTGATAGAAGGGGATCGTATTTTGGTTAACAAGCTTAAATACGGCCCTATGATACCACTTATTGATTGGCGTTTACCAGGATATGGAAAGCTTAAACGTGGAGATATTATTGTTTTTAAGTATCCTGAAGATCCGAAAAGAGATTTTATTAAGCGTCTTATCGCTTTTCCTGGTGAGACAATTTCGATTGTATCTGGAAATGTTTATATTAACGGAAAAGAAATAAAAGATGAAAAAATTCTTAATACATATTACTATAATCGAGGTGATTACGGAATGTATGATCAATCGGTAAAGATTCCGGATGATCATTTTTTTGTTCTAGGAGATAATAGTGCCTCAAGCATGGATAGTCGATTTTGGGGGTTTGTACCTAAGGATTTTCTTATTGGTAAAGCAGAGATTATTTACTGGCCTTTAAATCGAGTTAGGTCTATTAAATAAAGGTAATTGATGCAAAAGTGGATTTTTGTGATAATTGTGTTCTTCTTTATTTCAGGTTGTCAAGCAGTTGCGACACAAAGGAATAATCCGTCATCTTTACAGGTTGAAGGGGCAGGGGAGATTCAATCAGCGATCGAGTCCGTTGCCGGAGCTGTTTCTAAAAGGAAGATTCGTATAAAATATTGCCCTGTGTGTGGACGTCGTTTTAGTCCTGATGTTGTACAATGTCCTTTTGATGGCGCAAAACTAAAAGATCTTGAGGAATGATTATGAAATTAACATTTGCAAACAAATTAACTCTTGGAAGAATTTTATCAGTACCGTTTTTTATTGCCGCATTAGTTTATTATATTCCAGAACGTGATTATTTGCGTTATGCTGCGCTGATAATATTTTTACTTGCTATTATTACAGATGTTATTGATGGGTATGTTGCTAGACGACATCATCAAAAAACAAAAGCTGGAGCTATTTTAGATCCATTAGCAGATAAATTTTTATTGTTAAGTGCATTTATTTGTTTATATCGAATAAAAGATATTGGTGCGCCGTTTTATGTTCCTTTAGCTGTTTTATTTATTGTTCTTAGCCGTGATGCAATTTTGCTTGTAGGGTCTATGATTATTTATATCGTAAATGATGGTATTGATATCATTCCAACAAAATGGGGAAAATCAACCACATTTTTTCAAGTTGTCTCTATCGTTGGAATTTTCTTACGCTTGCCAATTTTTCCTGCAATATGGTATGCGGTGGCTTTTGTAACAATTTTTTCAGGGGTGGGATACATAAGAAATGGAATAAAGGTGCTTAATGTTTCTTCTAATTAAAATAATTCTTGGCTTAGGATTAGCTTATCTTTTAGGATCAATGCCTACGGCATACATTTTTGGAAAGCTTTATAAGGGGATTGATATTCGTGAGCATGGTTCTAAAAATGTTGGTGCGACGAACGTTTTTCGTGTTTTAGGGAAGGTTCCTGGAATTGTCGTTTTAATAATCGATATTTTAAAAGGTGTTTTAGCTGTTGTTGTTGTTTCAGATCTTCTTGATTTAAACGGCGTTGTATTTTATATCCTGCTTGGAATTGCTTCAGTTTGCGGCCATAATTGGACAGTTTTTCTAAGGTTTAAAGGAGGCAAAGGTGTTGCGACAAGCTTAGGAGTTTTAATCGGGCTTACTATTAAAATTGCTTCTATTCGCGCTGTTTTAGTTTTGTCTGTTCTGATTTGGTCTGCTGTATTTTTGTGCTCTGGCTTTGTTTCTTTAGCCTCAATGATTGCTGTTATCTTTTTGCCACTTTTTATGCTGATATTCACGCATTCTTTTGAGCTTGTTGTTTTAGGTGTCATTTTTTGTATTTTTGTCATTTTTAAACATCGTCCCAACATCCAAAGGCTTCTTAATGGCAAGGAGTCTAAGGTCAAATTACCCTTTCATAAGCGTTAAAAAAGAAAACGTTTCCTTTTTATAGAGTGCAAAAAAGCAAATAATTTCTTGTTTTTTTCTTAAAAAATCTTCAAATAATTATTTTCTTTGTTTCTTCACCGACGAGGAAGAGAGATTTAGGCTTTTTCAAGAAAACGTTTTCTTATATCCTCTCCAAGCATCTTGTTTTCATAAAACCCAATGATATACTTTCAATAGATTTAGAGTCACGGAAAAGAAGACGATAAATTTGATCATTGAAAGTAGTCCTCACCAGCCATGGAGGACATAATTGTCGGGTTGTTAGAAAGGAGAAAAATTTCATGACAGCCCGGCATTCTTAAAAGGCCATAGATTTTAAAGAGGGGAAGAACGATGAAAGAAATAGCTTTCAAAAATTTAACATCCACAGAGAAAAAGCGAAAAATCATCTCTTTAACAGAGAAGGTTGAGCGAGATGGATGTATTGTTTCTTCGCAAAAAACCCTTGTTTATATTGTAAGTCCTCAGTTTGAAAAGGTTCGAGAAATTTCTCAGCCTGAATATCATATCGGAAAGAGCTATGATTCTAAAACAAAAGAAGAGCGTTTTTCACTTCGCGTCAAAGGAACTTCTTACGTTTCCCAGGAATCTAGCTTTCTAAAAGTTGATTTTTGTCATTCTTTAAAAATTGACATCACGCCTATCGCAAGCTAAGCATAGCTTTTCCTTTAATATAATTAATACAAAAATAAATACTTATAATATCTATTTTAAGTTTTTGGTTGGTCATATATTCGTTGACGGTTAAAACCTTTTATGCTACTTTATGTCAATGATTCGCGATAATGTCTTGCAAATAAGAGATAATATCTCTTTGATTTGCAAAAAGCTAGGAAGAAATCCCAATGAAATTACTATTGTGGGAGTGACAAAACAGTCTTCTGTTTCTTTAATAAAAGATGGCTTAGATGCTGGTATTACACATATTGGGGAGAATCGCGTACAAGAAGCTTTGAGAAAATATCAAAGCTCTGAGATTAAAGAATTTCACCCTATAAAGCATTTAATCGGGCATTTGCAGACAAATAAAGTTAAAGAAGCTTTAGGCATTTTTGATGTTATTCAATCTATTGACAGTCTTCGATTGGCTCAAGAAATAGAAAAGCAGTGCTCAAAGAGTAATCAAAAAGTAACAATTTTTATTCAGGTTAATACATCGGGAGAGTCGCAAAAATTCGGCATTTCGAATGATGAGGCCTTTTCTTTGATTCAGGAAGTTTCTGATTTGAAAAATATTACAGTTTGTGGTCTTATGACAATAGCTCCGTGGACAGATGATAGAGATATTGTTCGTGATTGTTTTAAAAGATTAAAAGAATTAAATGATAAAATAATTGGTTCGTTCTGTGGTCATGATCAAATTCAAATGAAATTTCTTTCTATGGGGATGTCGGATGATTACGAGATCGCCTTAGAAGAAGGATCGAACATGGTTCGTATTGGTCGAGCCATATTTTCTTAATGAATTATACCAGGAGTAAAGAGATGAGAAAAATAGGTATTATTGGCGCTGGCAATATGGGAGAGGCCATTTTTGCAAGTGCTAAGAAAAAGTTTTCCATTTTTCTTTGCGAATCAGGTCGCAAGCGACAAAATTACTTACGCAAAATTTATGGCGTAAAGACAAAGAGTTTGTTAGAGCTTGTAAAGTTTTGTGATGTTTTAATTTTGGCTGTAAAGCCACAAAATATTGATGAAATCTTAGGGCAATTAAAAGATATTCCTATAAAAAATAAATTGATTATTTCAATTGCTGCAGGAGTTACAACATCGTATGTCGAAAAGAAAATACACAAAAGCGTTCGCGTTATTCGGACAATGCCAAATTTACCTGTACAAATACAGCAAGGAATGACAGCTATTTGTAAAGGAAAGAATGCTAAACAAGCAGATATTAAGTTAGCTTGTTCAATTTTTGACATATTAGGCCAGACCGTTGTTGTTCAGGAAAAAGCAATTGATGCTATTACTGCTGTTTCCGGAAGTGGTCCGGGATATGTTTATCTTTTTATGGAGCAAATGATCAAATCGGCAAAATTTTTAGGTTTGAATGAGAAACTAGCCAAGCAACTTGTTGAGCAGACTTTCTCAGGAAGTGTTGCACTTTTAAAACAAAGCAAGCAGGATGCACAAAGTTTGCGCATAAAAGTTTCTTCTAAGGGTGGAACAACGCAGGCAGCGGTTGATTTTTTCTTGAAGAAAAAAATCGATGTCATCTTTAATCAAGCATTAAGTGCGGCTCAGAAAAAAGCAAAGACTTTGTCAAGGAGATAATCATATGAATAAGATAGGAATTATCGGAGGAAGCGGTCTTTATGATATCGAAGGAATTGAGAATGTAAAAGAAGTAAAAGTTGAAACTCCTTTTGGGGATCCTTCGGATAATTATATTTGTGGTGTTTTAGAGGGAGTGGATGTTGTTTTTCTCCCTAGACATGGAAAAGGTCATAAGATTTCACCAAGTGGAATTAACTATCGCGCGAATATTTTTGGCATGAAAAAATTAGGCGTTAATGCGATTATATCTGTATCAGCTTGCGGAAGCCTCAAAGAAGAACTTAAGCCGATGGATTTTGTTGTTCCTGATCAATTTGTTGATCGCACAAATAGACATAAAGAATCAACATTTTTTTCAAGTGGAATTGTTGGGCATGTTTCGTTTGCGAATCCGGTTTGTTCAAAGTTAGGTGATGTCTTAGAAAAAAGTGCGAAAAAATCTAACATCAATGTTCACCGCGGTGGAACGTATTTAAATATGGAAGGTCCGCTTTTTTCAACAAAGGCCGAATCGTATCTCTATCGTTTATGGGGAATGGACATTATTGGGATGACAAATGTTACAGAAGCAAAACTTGCAAGAGAAGCAGAGATTGCTTATGCAACGCTAGCAGCTGTTACAGATTATGATTGCTGGCACGAGACACACGAGAACGTAACAGTTGAGATGATCATTGAATATCTTACAAAAAATGTTTTGAATGCTAAAAAAATTATTCGAGAATCCGTTTCGGAAATTGCAAAGATAGATTATTTTGATGCGCAGGATGCTTTGAAATTTGCGATTATAACAGATAAGAAATTAATTTCAGAAAAAATCAAAAAAGATTTAAATATTATTATCGGAAAGTATATTAAATAAAATGAATTACCGCGACAAATTGAATCTTCCAAAAACAGATTTTTCTATGAAAGCAGGCTTGGCCCAAAAAGAGCCTGAATTTTTAAAGCAATGGGAGGATCAAAATCTTTATTCAGCGATTCGTGAAGAGTCCAAGAAAAGATCTAATGGAAAGAAATTTATTTTGCATGATGGACCCCCGTATGCCAATGGAAATATCCACATTGGCCATGCGCTAAATAAAATTTTAAAAGATATTATTGTTAAATTTAAGACGATGCAAGGTTTTGATAGTCTTTATCTTCCCGGATGGGATTGTCATGGGCTTCCTATTGAGCATCAATTATTTAAAGAGTTGAAAATTCATAAGTCTGAAGTTGAGAGGGTTGATTTTCGTAAAAAAGCATACGATTATGCAATGAAATACGTAGAGATTCAGAAGGAGCAATTCAAAAGGCTTGGTATTTTTGGTGAATGGGATAATCCATATTTGACATTAAAACCCGAATATGAATATTGGATTTTAAAATCTTTAACAACGCTCGTTAAAAAAGGTTATGTGTATCGTGGGTTAAAGCCTGTAAATTGGTGTTTTTCTTGTGAAACAGCGTTAGCTGAAGCAGAGGTGGAGCACGAAGACCATAGCTCACCATCTGTTTTTGTAAAATTTCAAATTGAGAATCCAGAAATTTTAAAAGATTTTACAAAGGATAAAAAGGTTTCACTTCTCGTTTGGACAACAACGCCTTGGACGCTATTGGCGAATGTTGCTGTCGCTGTTCATCCAAGTTATCATTATGTTTTTGTTGATACAGGAGATGAGATTCTTATATTAGAAAAAACATTATC